>JANNXL010000487.1:0-6290 GCA_031409575.1 Hyphomicrobium sp. | reverse complement strand
GAGTCGGCCTAGGCCAGCAAGCGCGCCAAAGCCTCAGCCCGGCAAGAATTGAACTTTCACAAAACTTAATTGCAATTACAGAGGGTTAGAGCAACCCAATCCACACAATGACTCGTGGACAACTTTTTGCCGTGTTCGCCCGGCTGCCCACCGGTTAGAGGTTGAATGTTGGCGTGCAGCATGTGAGTCGCACGGCTGTTATCAGGGTTGAAACTCCGGCGGGGCGATCTCAAAGCCTTCGAACGTGAAACCGGGCGCAACGGAGCAGCCAACAAGGGTCCACGCACCTAAACTTTGGGCTTGCTGCCACTGCTTGGCCGGCACCACGGCCTGCGGCACATATCCCTGAGCCATATTATTGCCAAGCGTGACAGTACTCACACCTTCGGTTGGCGAGGCAATTGAAAGCGACAGCGCGCTCCCGGCATACCAATGCCAGACCTCGGCGGCATCCACGCGATGCCAGCGCGACACCACGCCATCTGGAATGAGAAAATAAATTGCTGTCGACGCTGCGCGCCCGGCAACAGTCACGCTATCGCGAAAGGTCTCGCGATAAAACCCGCCCTCGGGATGGGGTTTCAGATCAAGCAATTCGATGATCTCTGCGGCAGTCTGCATCGCGCGGCCTAGGCCCTGTTCTTACGTTCGCGCATTTCACCGAACACGCGCCAATCGGCTGCCGCACGCATGTTGAGCCGGTTGCGGATGGCAGCAATGTGCGGGCGCAAAAATACGTTGGTTTCAAGCTCAAGGTCGATTCGCGTCGGCAAGGCTGGTTTTCCCTCGGAGCGTAACGCCGTGACGTCATGGGCGCGCTGGCGCAAGGCAATATTGTCTGGCTCAACCGTCAGTCCGAATTGCGCGTTTGCCAGCGTGTATTCATGTCCGCAGTAGACTTCGGTCTCGCGCGGCAGGGCAGCAAGTTTTTGCAACGAGGTCCACATCATTTCGTTGCTGCCTTCCAGCACGCGCCCGCAGCCCATGGCAAACAGCGTGTCTCCCGCAAATGCGACGGACGCTTCGGGAATCCAATAACTGACATGCCCAAGCGTGTGACCGGGAGTTTCAATTGCACGCACGCGGTAGCTGCCAAACTCGATGGCGCCGCCCTCACCTGTCTCAACGTCGAGTCCTGGAATGCGCGCCGCCTCGCCGTGCGGGCCGACAATCGTACAGCCAGTTTCCTGCTTCAACTCGAGATTGCCGCCAGTGTGGTCGGCATGATGGTGCGTCGTCATGATATGGCTGAGTTTCCAGCCTTTTTCATTAAGCTCCTTCAGCACGCGGGCCGCGCACGGGGCATCAATAGACGCCGTCAGCCCGCTCGCAGGCTCATGAACCAGGACGCCGTAGTTATCTTTAAGGCAGGGAAACTGATGCAGGACGAGTTGGGGCATTGGCACTGGGAAAGGGCGGCCTTAACGGATTGCGGGACATCGGAGTCGTAGGCACGGTAGCGGGCGGTCCTTGCCAATTCAACAGGAACGGGGCACGAGCAGTGCTTGATGGGTGCATCGCCCTCGGCTCACAGCCTCCAAACAGGCACGAGAAACACATGTAATGCAGCATGATGCCGCCGATTTGCGTGATTTCTACAAGAGCCCGCTGGGTCTCGTGGTGCGGCGCGCGTTGCACAACCGCATTGCAAGCCATTGGCAGGGCCGCCAAACGGGCACCATGCTGGGTCTGGGATTTGCGACACCGTTTCTCGGCCGCTACCGTCGCGATGTGACGCGTCTGGGCGCATTGATGCCGGCCTCGCAAGGCGCGCTCGTCTGGCCCTCGGAGGGTCTAGTACGTTCTGTGCTGGTGGAAGAAGACCAGTTGCCCATTCCCGACAACTGCGTTGACCGGCTGCTCGCCGTGCACTGTCTGGAAAACTCCGAGCGCGTCCAGCCGCTGTTGCGTGAGATGTGGCGTGTGCTCGCGCCGCAGGGCCGCTTGCTGTTGATTGTTCCCAACCGCCGCGGTGTGTGGGCACGTCTCGATACAACGCCGTTCGGTCAGGGCCGCCCCTACAGCCGGTCACAGCTTGAAACACTACTTGTCGATTCACTTTTCACGCCCATCGCCTGGAGTGGAGCGCTCTACTTTCCTCCGTTCGACCGGCAAGTGCTGCGCCGGTCCGCACCGGCGTTTGAACGCGCGGGCAACCGTATGTCAGCGGCATTCGCCGGCGTGACACTGGTTGAAGCAAAAAAAGAAGTCATGGCACCGACAGGCGTGGTGCGCGCCTCACCTCGGGTCTTGCGTGACCTGGTGCCCGCGCGCCGCGAAGGCCGGTTTACGCACAAGCGGAAAAACGAGAGCTGCCGCTAACGCTTTAGGGCGAGCTTAAACACGGCCTTTTCACCCAGCAAATTTTGCGCGGAGAGAGAATTTTTGATCGGCAGCCGCTTGCCCCAGCTATTGAAGGCAACGGCCTCTTCTACTTCAGCCTCAACAAGCTGAACGAGATCGACAAAGTCTTTGATGGTACACAAATGCGCATCGACACTATTGAACCACGTCTCGGGCAAGTTCGGCGTCACCGGCATGCGGCCCGTCATCATAAACTGCGTGCGGATTCGCCAGTGCCCAAAATTGGGAAATGATACGATTGCGTGCCGCCCAATGCGCAGAAGGTTTTCCAGAACCGTCTTAGGATAGCGGGTCGCCTGGATGGTCAGCGACAAGATTGCGTAGTCAAAGGCCTTGTCGGGATAGTCCGGCAAATCGCGATCCGCATCACCTTGAATAACCGACAGCCCGCGCGTCACACATGCCTTCACGCGTTCGGGGGAAAGCTCGACTCCCCTGCCATCGACGGCCTTTTCATCGCGCAGCAGCTGCAGCAGCGCACCGTCACCGCACCCGACATCGAGCACGCGCGAGCCTGGCTCGACCATTTCGGCAATCAGCCGGTGGTCGGCACGCGCTGACGACAGAGGCGCTGTCCCACTGACACTCACGCGGAAGCCTCGCGAGCAGGCTTGATGCCGCGCTTGGCGGCAGCCGCATTCAGAAACCCGGTGACCGTTGCGAGAAATTCTTTTTCCTCCAGCAGAAAGGCATCGTGGCCTTTGTCGCTGTCAAGTTCGACAAACGACACGTTGGCAGCCACCGCGTTCAGGGCTTTAACAATCGCGCGGCTGTCACGGGTCGGATAGAGCCAATCGCTGGTGAAGGAAATCACGCAGAACTGCGCCTTCGTGCCTTGGAAAGCGTTGGCGAGTTTGCCGCCGTATTCGGCTTCCAGGTCGAAATAGTCCATGGCGCGTGTGATATAGAGATAACTGTTGGCATCAAAGCGATCAACGAACGTCGAGCCTTGGTGACGCAAATAGCTCTCAATCTTGAAGTCGGCATCAAACGAAAAGGAGCGCGCATTGCGATCTTGCAGGCCGCGCCCGAACTTGTCCTGTAAGGCTTGCTCGGACAGATACGTGATGTGCGCTGCCATCCGAGCCACAGCCAGCCCGCGAGCCGGCCGCGTGCCGAACGCGGCATAATTTCCGCCGCGCCACTCGGGGTCGGCCATCACCGCTTGGCGGCCGACTTCGTGGAACGCTATATTCTGTGCCGAATGCCACGGTGCAGCAGCAATCGGCATTGCCGTTATAAAGCGGTCCTTGTGGCGGGCTGCCCATTCGAGCACCTGCATGCCGCCCATTGAGCCGCCTATAATCGAGAACAGCTTGTCGATCCCGAGATGATCGATCAGCCGCACCTGGGCGTTGACCATGTCGCGAATAGTGATGACCGGAAAGTTCACGCCGTAACACTGATTGGTCTTTGGGTTGATCGAAGCCGGACCTGTCGACCCCATGCAGCCGCCGAGAATATTGGCGCAAATGACGAAATACCGGTTTGTATCCACGGGCTTGCCAGGGCCGATCAGCGTGCTCCACCAGCCATCTTTGCCCGTCACAGGATGGCGGCTCGCGGCGTGCTGATCCCCGGTCAAGGCATGACAAATCAGGATCGCATTGGATTTTTCGGCATTGAGTTCGCCGTAGGATTGATAGGCGATGGTGAACGGGGCCAGATCCTGCTCGCACTCAAGACGTAGCGGCGCCGTTGCATCAAACTCAATCGACAAGCTCGATGGCTTCAGCGCTTCGATGTCTGACGACGAACTACCCGTATCGCGCGCGGATGCGGGCCCGTCCGTTTGGAACGAGCCTTGCGATTCGCCGGTGTGTCGAGCGTCGTCTGAACCCGTCATACGGTGCGCGCATCCCTGTGGCCTGGCTTGTCGACCAGCCTAGTCATGAAAAGACCCGGCCGGAAGACCCGCCTAATAACCGGGCTCATCCGTTAATCGGGTGCGCGCGGCCTGTTTAGCGAGTTGTTTTACGTGGCTGCAAGCCGGCCGGCCAAATCACCACGAGCGTCACTTTAGAGTACCGGACGGGGCGCGCCAGCGTCAAGATCGGCGTCCGGGCCATCCCGCCTGCGTCTTCCCGCAACTGCCTGTCTTAATCCCGTGCCGCCCGCGTTATTTTCGGCACTTTCACTCGCAGGCTGCCTCGTCTATCACTCACCCCGTCTTGGCGCGCACCTGCGCCCGATAAAATTGCCTTCCGGGAAAGACTTGCGACAAACCATGACCACGCTTCACCCAGCCCCCAAGCCCGGAATTCTCGGCATTGATATGTATGTGCCGGGCGAGAGCGCTGTGCCGGGCAGCATGAAGCCAATCAAGCTGTCGTCGAATGAAACGCCTCTGGGTGCGAGCCCGCAGGCAATCGCCGCTTATCGGGCAGCCGCCGGCCAGCTAGAGCGCTATCCCGACGGGCAGGCGACCGAGCTGCGCAAAGCCATCGGTGCGCGTTATGGGCTTGAGCCTAGCCGTATCGTCTGCGGTTCGGGCTCGGACGAACTCTTGAGCATGGTCGCGCACGCCTATCTGGGGCCGGGCGATGAAGGCCTCTACACCGAGCACGGCTTCCTGGTTTATCGCATCGCCATTCTGACGAACGGCGCAACGCCGGTGATCGCGCCTGAGACCAACCTGACGGCCAGCGTCGACGCGATCTTGGCCAAGGTGACGCCGCGCACGAAAGTTGTGTTTCTCGCCAACCCGAACAACCCGACGGGCACCTACATTCCCCACAGCGACGTGCGGCGTCTGCGCGAAGCCCTGCCCGGCAATGTGGTGCTGGTGCTCGATGGAGCCTACGCCGAATACGTTGCTCGCCCCGACTATGAAGCCGGCATCGAGATTGTCGCCACCACGAACAACACCGTGATGACGCGCACGTTTTCGAAAATCTTCGGGCTGGCAGCATTGCGCATCGGCTGGGCCTATTGTCCCGAGCCAATCGCAGACGTGCTGAACCGCATCCGCGGGCCGTTCAACCTTTCTATCCCATCGATTGCGGCGGGCGCTGCCGCGATGGCCGACACCGCGCACATCGATGCCGCGATCGCCCACAACGATGTCTGGCTGCCGAAGCTGACCGACGCGATCGAAAAGCTCGGCTACAAGGTGACACCCAGTGTTGCCAACTTTCTGTTGTTCCACCTGCCCAACGATCCGAAGCGCGGGGCCGCTGCCTGCGATGACTTCTTGAAGTCGCGCGGCATCATTCTGCGGCGCGTTGCGGGCTACGGCTTGCCCAACTGCCTGCGTTTGACGATCGGGACAGAAGCCGAAAACCATACCGTCATCGCGGCACTGACTGAATTCGCCGGGAGAGCCGCGTGAACCAGTCAGCAAAGCCTCCGCTTTTTGATCGCATTGCGCTCATCGGCATCGGTCTCATCGGCTCGTCCATCAGTCTTGCTGCTCAACGCGCCGGTCTTGCGCGCACCATTGTTGGATCGGCACGCAGCGCTGAGACCGTCAAAATTGCTCTGGACCTCGGTCTCATCAGCGAAGGCTTTGCCAGCGCACGCGAGGCCGTGCGCGGCGCAGACCTTGTGATTTTGTGCGTGCCTGTTGGCCTGTGCGGGCCTATCACGGGTGAGATTTCATCGGCTTTGAAACCTGGCGCTATCGTGACCGACGTCGGCTCGGTGAAGGGCGCGATTGTACGCGACATGGCTCCGCATATTCCTTCCGGCGTGCACTTTGTTGCAGGCCACCCTATTGCGGGCACTGAAAAGTCCGGCCCCGACTCCGGCTTCGCGGAACTGTTCGATGGGCGCTGGTGCATCCTTACTCCGGAGCCCCATACCGATGCCGGCGCAGTTGCCAAGCGAGGTGCGCTCCACCCCCGATGCGGTTAGCATGGCTAACGACTCGATGCCCAAAGCCGCCACTCCGAAGCGCCACGCACCCACCACGGAAGAGTCCCTCG
>JANNXL010000486.1:0-9034 GCA_031409575.1 Hyphomicrobium sp. | reverse complement strand
CGACCGGGCGCGCAAGCAGCTCGCCGCTGCGGCGAAAGCCGTGCCAGAGGTGCTGGAAATCCCGAAGATGATTGAATTTTCCCATTCAGCCGGGCTGAAGCTGAACAATGAACGCGCTTTGACAGCTGCTGCCGATGGCGTTGCAAAGCTCGTCGAGAGCATCACCGGAAAATACGACGGCAGCACGATGGCCGGGCTCGACAGCCTGATTCCCGGACCGGACAAACTGAAGGGCACGGCGAGAACAGCCAGCGCAGTGAAATGATTGCAGCCCAGCGGGCGGCGCCGGCTAACCGCATGAGTTTGAGGGGAAGTAGTGATGGGTGATTTTGGCAGGCTGCCGTGAGATCGACGGCGCGACTCTCGTCTGACGGCTCAAGGAGCGGACGCGGGCCAGGCTTGGCGCGGTATCTCTCCAGCCGGACAATCCAGGTCATTCTGATCGCGGCCATTTCCGGCGGCATGTTCTGGCTCGTGTGGATCTATGGCAGCGGGCTACGCGACCCGCGCTATCTCGACGGCTGGGTGCTGGCTGGCGGTATGAGCGTGCAGCTGTGTTTCCACATCGCCATCAAAACAGCCCGCCTATCGCCAAAATCAATCCAGCGCTGGCGGGGGTTCCATATTTTTTCCGGCTATCTGCTGATCGCCGCCTTCATCTCGCATTCGGATTTCTCTCTACCCGACACCGGCTTTGAATGGGCGCTGTGGGCGGCCTTCGTGCTGGTGACGCTGAGTGGCATTTTCGGCACCTACCTCGCCTGGTCGTTGCAGGCCAAGCGCGGGATCGACGAGCGCACCGGCTATGATCGGATCCCCGATCGCCGCGCCGAACTGGCGCGGGACGTGGAAGCTGCTGTTGCCTGGACCGATCCGGATGCAGCTGACCTCTTCCTACCAGCGCAGCCCCATGACGCCTGGATCTTGGACCTTTACACCAATCACTTGCGGGACTTTTTTAAAGGGCAGCGCAACGTCACCGCCCATCTCGTCGGCTCACAGCGCCCACTCAAGCGGCTAACGGACGAAATCGACTCCCTGTCACGCTATGTCGGCATCCAGAACCAGGAGAAGCTTGCCGCCATCAGGAACTTGGTGGTTGAGAAGGACCGCCTCGATTTCGCGGCTGTCTATATTGCCCTCACCAAGGGCTGGCTGTTCGTGCATGTGCCCGTCACCTATGCGCTGATCGTGCTGACGGTGCTGCACGTGCTCGTCGTCTATGCCTTTTCATCGGGGGCTTGGTGATGCGGCGGCCGGGTTGGTTCAGACCAGTTGGGCCGCCGAAGGCAGACATGCAGGCGCGACCCGGCTCCCGGCGCGACCGTCTCGCGGTGCTGGTGGCGCTCGTGACCGCCGCCGGCTTGGGCTCCGTCTTCTTTGTCTCGACCGGCACGTCGGTTCTGATGCCGGGACCGCTTGCAAGCGCTCACGGCGCGATCAAGACCTGCAACACCTGCCATACCAAGAGCGGCAGCGGAAAATTGAGCTGGGTTCACGGCCTCGTCCCCGGCGATCCGCTCGCCGACAGTAAGGCCTGTCTCACCTGCCACAAAATGCCGGACACGGCCTTCAACGCGCATGGCGCGTCGGCCGATGTGCTGAAGCAGAGTACCGGGCGGCTGACGAAAGCCGCAGCGCGTTCGCCTGTGCCGCATTCGGCGCGCGCGCAGAGCGTCGCTTTCCCAACCCAAGACGTGGTCGCGGGCGGTCTTGTCTGCGCGGCGTGCCACCAGGAGCATCAGGGCGTCAATTTCAAACTGAACAAGATCTCTAATGAGCAATGCCGCTCCTGCCACGTGGTAAAGTTCGATAGCTTCGACCGCGATCACCCGAAATTCGATAATTATCCCTTCAAGTCGCGTACACGGATCGTGTATGATCATGCCGGCCATTTCGGCAAGCACTACCCGGAACTGGCCAAGAAGGAGCCGGCAAAGGCCATCCCCGCGACCTGTTCAACCTGCCACAACAGCAGTGATGACAAGCGCGCCATGGCCGTGGCGCCATTTGAGCAGACCTGCGCAACGTGCCATCTCGACCAGATCAAAGGTAACGAGCGGGCCAGTGGACCGAAGGGCATTGCGTTCCTGACCCTGCCCGGTCTCGATTTGCAATCACTGAAGAAGAAGAACACCGCGATTGGCGAATGGCCGGCCGCATCGGACGCCGCGCTCACGCCGTTCATGAAGGTCATGATCAGCCGGAATGAGCGGGGCCGGTCTCTCGTCAAGACCGTGGACAGCTTGAACCTTCAGGATCTGACCGGTGCAAGCGACGGACAGATCAAGGCGGTGACAGATTTGGTATGGGAGATAAAAACGCTGGTCCATGGGTTGATTTCGGGAAAAGCGTCGGACGTCCTGGGCGATCTCAATATTGGCGGCGGAGCAAAGCTCAGTGCGGCACTCGTTGCCGATCTGACCGCGAGCATCCCGCGCGATGTGGTCGCCAGCGCGCAACAGCAATGGCTGCCCAATCTCGCCGCGGAAATGGCCAATCGCCCGGCCACGGGTGATCATGAACGAAGCGGCTGGGGCGCGGTCATTACAGAATCGGGTTTGTCTGCACCGGCGGATTCCGCGGAGCCCTCTGGTGCGGACGGAGTGGCTGGAAAAACCGATCCTGCGAACGCCAAAATCGACGACCGCACGGAAAAGGACTCAGCAGAGAGATCGAGTTCGGAGCCTGCGGACTCGAGAGTGAAAGAATCGGACACGTCCGAAGCCAAGGAAAGCAAACCAGCCCGCGATACCAAATTCGATCCACCACCTTGTACCATGCGCGTTCTGGGCCAGTGTCTGGTTTTCAAGGACCAGAAAGACGAGGCCCAAGAGGTTTCGCCAGAAGGAGCTGCGGCATTAACCGGTCCCGCGGACCCCAAGGCCGATCGCGGCAAAACCCGGCGCTCCACAGACGAATTACCGGGCAAGATGAATGCAGGCGTCAAGGACGCCCGAACACTAGCCCAGCCTGATGACGCATCGGGAAAAAGTGACGCCGCGAACTCCAAGGCCGGTGGCGGAGAAACAACGCTCGCCGCCAACGAACAACCTCCGAGTAAGACAACAGACCAAGCCGACGATCTGCTCTTTCCAACAGAGGATGAGCTGCGCGCGATCAAAGCTGCCGAGCCTAACGGGGCGGCCACTAAAACCGATCCAGCGAACATCAAGCCAGATGGCCCCGGAACTGCGGATGCAGCTTCCAAAGCCGGCGCCTCCGCTGTTGCACCGGCGGACGCGGCGATTAAGCCCCTAACGAACACTGCGCCCGTGATCAGCATTGAAAGCAACGTGGATCCGGAGAGCTGGGCTGAATATGGCGGCTGGTACCGGCAGGACTACTCCATTTTTTACCGGCCCACAGGTCATAAGGATAAATTCAACTATTCTTGGCTCTACCTGACCGGTCCTCTCGCGTCAAAAGGCGATACGAGCCCGGAGGCGGCTGTCTTTGATTTTCTCACCAGCAAGGACGCGCAGGGGTCGTGCACGAAATGCCATAGCGTTGACGATATCCCGGGCAAAGGGCGGGCCGTCAATTTCTCACCGGCTTCGTTCAAAACGAAACAGGGGCGCTTCACGAGTTTCATCCATGAACCCCATTTCGGCCTCATGGAGGATCGCGGGTGTCTGACCTGCCATAAACTTGAAAAAGGCCGCGTTTATGTGAAGGGCTACGAGCAGGGCAATCCGCAGAGTTTCGCGTCCAATTTCGGAGCAGTGAAAAAGGAACTTTGCCAATCGTGTCACGCCAGCGGGATGGCGCGTCAAGACTGTCTCACGTGCCACAAATATCATGTGAATGGCGTGATCACGCCAATCATGAGCACGAAAAACCCCACTCAATAGCCGTTTCGTCAGCCAAAACAGTTCGCGAGGATTGGACATGACACAGCTTTCCGCATCAATCGCCATCGGCACAGCCGCCGCGTTACTCGCGACCCTTCTCCTTCTGTTGCGCGCCACTTTCCAAGGCCGCCGGCAGGTTCTGGTACTCATCCGGCGATGGATTGGGGCAAGCACCCGCACATCAACTATTGTTTTGACCCTGCTCTCGGCGATCGCCATTTTTTGCTTTGCAAATGTTTCCGCACTTGAGGGGGCAAAAATAACTAGCGCATCGGCTCCGAATGCATTTGCAAATGCCACGTCCACGCCAAGCATCGCCTTCGTCGCGGACGAGACTTCAATTGCCGGGAAAGCGGTGGAGTCGCTGCGTGACTATGCAGCTGAGATCGAAACCAAACCGCAATCGGCAGCGGCCACAGCGCCAGAGCCCAATCCGGCCGAGGTGCCTGCCGTGGACACCATGATCGCAAAACTCGTCGCACGCCTTGAAAAGCAACCAGACGACGTGACGGGCTGGAAAACGCTCGGCTGGTCGTACCTCAATACGGACCGGCCCGAACAAGCGGCAAGAGCTTATGAAACAGCTCTCAAACTCAAACCGGGAGACACTGAAATCAAAAAAGGATTGGAGGACGCAAAATTGGCACTGGCCCCGGCAACGCAAGTTCCGTCAGCCGCTCCAGCGTCATCGCCAACTGCGGAAGACATCAAATCTGCGGATGGGCTTTCAGATGCGCAGCGCAACACCATGATCCCTGACATGGTCGACCAGCTCGCCACGCGGCTCGAAACGTCTCCGAACGACGAGGAAGGCTGGTTGCGGTTGCTGCGCTCGCGCATGACGCTTGGGGAAAGGGATGCCGCGAAAGCCGCGCTGGCCAAAGCCCTTGAATTTTTTTCGAGCGATGACGCTGCAAAGGAACGATTGACGGCTACAGCGCGCGAACTCGGCGTGGAGAGCAACTAGTCACAGCCTGTGGGGCGATTTCTTGCCGGCGACGATCTGCATCGCTCAGCTGGGCTGTTGACTTCGGCGCTGCAGTTCATGTTCGCGCCGTCAGGTGTCGCTACGAGCAAAATAAATAATGGCGGAGGGGGTGGGATTCGAACCCACGGTGAGCTTGCACCCACGCCGGTTTTCAAGACCGGTGCCTTAAACCACTCGGCCACCCCTCCACGCTGCGCAGGAGTTTGAGCCCGGGTGCAGCAGCGAGCGCTTCCTATAGACGGGCGCCCGCCAGTGCTCAAGGCAAGAAGGAGTTTTGGGCGCGCAAACACCCTCGCGCAGACCTAATTGACTTCTGAGAACCACTGTCACTGCCCAAGAATTGGGCGGTGTGTCACCTCTGTGCCACAACGACTGACTGGACACTGGGCCATAGTGAAATGATCATAAAAGTCAGTCAGTTGCTAAGCAACTTTCGCAATCTTTGTGGCTCCGTTACTCCTGGTATGACTTCGGTGATGGGGCTTTTAAGCTGCAGATGTTGCGCGTATAAGCGGCCACCTTTGCTGCATCGCAGCGGATTCCTTCGGAGGTGCCTACGTGGCACAAAGTAAGGCGGCCGATACGAGCGCCCACGATCACGGCGCCGGTGGCGATGCCCATCACGGAAAATTCTGGACGCTGGTGATGGGCTCGATTGGCGTCGTGTTCGGCGACATCGGTACGAGCCCGATCTATGCGTTCAAAGAAGCTGTTTTGGCGGGACAAGGTGAGGGAATTTCCAGCCGCGAAGCGGTCATTGGCGTGCTCTCTCTCATCATCTGGGTTTTGTTTCTGATCGTCACTCTGAAGTATGTTTTCGTTCTCCTTCGTGCCGACAACAAGGGCGAAGGCGGCACGTTTGCATTGATGGCGCTCGGTCAATCGGTCGCCAAACGCAGTTCGCCCTTGCTCTTCGCACTCGGACTGGCAGGTGCCTCCTTCTTCTACGGCGACGCCGTGATCACGCCGGCGGTCTCCGTGCTCTCGGCTGTCGAGGGTATGACGCTGATCTCGCCAGCCCTGCACAAGGCCGTCGTGCCGCTTGCTGTGCTGATTATCGTTGCACTGTTTTTTGCGCAGTCGCGCGGCACCGCGAAAATGGGAGCGTACTTCGGTCCCATCACAGCCGTCTGGTTTGTCGCCCTTGCCGCAGGCGGGCTCAACCATCTGCTCGATGATCTAAGCGTGCTGGAAGCGTTCAATCCTGCTCACGGCATCAAGTTTGTGGCCAGCCACAGCGGCGTCTCCAGTGCCTTCATCGGATTGACGGTGATGGGTCTGGTGTTCCTGGCTGTCACGGGTGCCGAAGCGCTTTACGCCGATCTCGGACACTTTGGCCGGCTTCCCATTCAGTACGGTTGGATGCTGTTTGTGCTGCCCGCACTGCTGCTCAACTATCTTGGGCAAGGCGCGCTCGTACTTGCGCACCCCGAAGCGATGCATAACTCATTCTTTCTGCTCTACCCCGACTGGGCGCTGATCCCGATGGTGATCCTGGCGACCATGGCAGCTGTGATCGCCAGCCAGGCTGTGATTACGGGCGCATTCTCGCTAACGCGGCAGGCGGTCCAGCTCGGGCTGATGCCCCGGCTCTCGATCCGCCACACGTCTGAAGAAATGGCTGGTCAGATTTATCTGCCGCGCGTGAATTGGACCTTGATGGTGCTGGTGCTCGCTGTTGTTATCATCTTCGGGTCATCCAGCAGGCTGGCTTCGGCCTATGGCGTCTCGGTCACCGGGGCCATGGTCATCGACAGCTGCATGGCGTTCTTCGTCATATGGAAATTGTGGGGCTGGAATTTCTGGAAGGCCCTCGCGCTGATGCTTCCGCTGGGTCTGATCGAGCAGGCGTTTTTCACGGCCAACATGCTGAAGGTTTTCGAAGGCGGCTGGCTCCCCATCCTGCTTGCGAGTTCCATGGCACTCATGATGGCCACATGGGTGCGCGGCTATGGCATCCTGTCGAAGCTGTCACGCAAGAACGAGGCCGATCTCGATTGGCTGGTCCGTAAACTGGAAGCCAAACCGCCCGTGCGCGTGCCTGGCACCGCAGTATTTTTATCAGGCGATGTGAATGCTGCCCCCACAGCGTTGATGCACAATCTCAAGCACAACCGCGTGCTGCATGAGCGCAACGTGGTGCTCTCCATTAGAACGCGCGACACGCCGCGCGTGCCGCGTCATGACCGGCTCGAAATTGATCGCAGCAATGAGACCTTTATCAAGGTCGTGGCGCACTATGGCTTCATGGAAACGCCCTCGATTCCGAAGATCTTAGAGCATTGCCGCCGCAAAGATCTCAACATCGACATCGGGGCCACGTCTTTCTTCCTGTCGCGGCGCTCGCTGAGAACCACATCGAAATCTGAAATGCCGCGCTGGCAGGAAGTGATGTTTATTGCGCTGGCCCGAAGCGCAGAAGACGCGACGACTTATTTCCAAATCCCCATTGACCGGGTGGTGGAAGTGGGAGCGCAAGTCGCGGTCTAAGGTCTCGTGAGCTAGAGGCATCCGCAGGCCGCAAAAAGGCGTAGACTTCAAATGACATGTCACGCCTAAAGCGGAACCGGACCCTCCATGACCAGCGACAACGAAGACAACCGCTTTTCGGCGCGTGCGAGCCGTTATGTGAAGGTTGGCACCAACGTCGGATCTGTGGCGGTCAAACTTGCCGGCCAGCGGCTGTTTGGGATGGAAGGTAACCGCGCCCAGAATGCCGCCGAACTCGCCGCTGCTTTGGGCGGACTCAAAGGCCCGTTGATGAAAGTGGCGCAGTTGCTCGCCACCATCCCCGATGCCGTGCCAGCCGAATACGCACGCGAATTGGGCCAACTGCAGAGCCAAGCTCCGCCTATGGGGCCAGCGTTCGTCCGCCGCCGCATGGTGGCCGAACTCGGGCCCGAGTGGCGCGCACGCTTTGCCGCGTTCGATGAAACGTCCACAGCGTCGGCATCCTTGGGCCAGGTGCATCGCGCCACCACGCACGACGGACGCCACGTTGCGGCCAAGCTGCAGTACCCGGATATGCAGTCGGCCGTCGAAGCCGATCTTACGCAGTTGAAACTGATCTTTGCCGTCCACGCCCGCATGGATCCCAGTGTCGATACGGCAGAAATTTTCACGGAGATCGGCGCGCGGTTGCGCGAAGAACTGGATTACGATTTGGAGGCCCGTCACACGCGGCTCTATGGGCGCATCTTTTCTCCGCAATATAACCCTGCTGCCCCGCGCTCAGTGCGTGCTCCGGAAATTCTCGGCGATCTCTCGACCAAACGTCTTTTGACGATGACATGGCTCGATGGGGTCCGCCTGCTCGACTACAAGACCGGCACCCTTGACCAGCGCAATGCCATCGCGCAGGCCATGTTCCAAGCGTGGTGGTATCCGTTCTCGCACTTCGGCGTCATTCACGGCGACCCGCACCTGGGCAATTACACCGTGTTCTCGGAAGGCGGCCAGCCTGCCGGCATCAACCTGCTCGACTATGGCTGTATTCGAACCTTCAAGCCTGCCTTCGTGCAAGGTGTGATCAATCTCTATACGGGGTTGCTGACCGGCAACCGCGAGCTTGTGGTGCACGCCTACGAGACCTGGGGCTTCAAAGGTCTAACCAGCGAATTGATCGACGTGCTGACCATTTGGGCGCGCTTCATCTATGGGCCCTTGCTCGATGATCGCGAACGCACCATTGCCGAGGGGACAGCACCCGGCGACTATGGCCGCGACGAGGTGTTCAAGGTTAAAACGCTGCTGCGCGAAAAAGGCCCCGTCACTATTCCGCGCGAGTTCGTGTTCATGGACCGGGCCGCGATTGGCCTGGGGGGCGTGTTCCTGCATCTCGATGCGAAGCAGAATTGGTACCGGATGTTCAACGAGTTGATCGAAAAGTTCGATATCTCGACCGTGGAAGGGCGCCAGCGCGAAGCCTTTGCGGCCAGCGGCGTGCCGCTTCCCGTTTGAGACAGGAGGCAGGGCTGCGCCAACTTGCTCGGTTCGCATAACACGGCCACCGCGTCCGACTTTGGGAAGCTATCTTCGCTCGGCTAACTTGTCTGTAGATGCTCGCCGGTGATTGAACCTTCAATTTTGCCATGCAAAGTTTCGATTTAGATATCAACTGAACTCCAACTGAGGATCCCTCAATGAGAATGACCTTCACCTTGTCACTTGCGTTATTTATCGTTGTATCATC
>JANNXL010000485.1:0-3963 GCA_031409575.1 Hyphomicrobium sp. | reverse complement strand
TGAATGATGACGCGGTCGCCAATCAGTGCATGCACCACACTCGCACACGCCCCAATGTAACAATTCCGGCCGATCGCAACACGGAACCCGACCACCGCTCCCGCAGCAATCCGGCTGCCTCGGCCGATCTGGGCTTCAGGCCCAATAATCGCGCCTTCCTCGATAATGGCGCCGTCTTCGATCATCGCGCTTGGATCGATGGCTTGCCCGCCGTTGGCACTGCCGGCTTTCGACCACATGGCATCTGGGTAAAATAGCCCAAGCGCCAGGGCATAACTGCGATACGTCGATTTCGAAAGGATGGCCGACGTGCCGGCAGGCACGCGGTCTAAGAACTGCGGAGCGACAAGACAGCCACCAGCCGCTGTTGCTTTCAGCTGATCGAGATATTTGCGATTGTCGAAGAACGTCAGTTCGCTGGGTCCAGCCTCAGAAAGCGGCTTGAGACCGGAAAGACGCCGGCCACCATCGACGTCCGGCGGCAGTTCAGCACCAGCGGCTTGCGCGATCTCGGCAATCGTGAACGGCCCGGACTTTTGAAAAAAACCTGGATGCTCCATGTGCCGATAAGGCTCCCATGCGGGCCTCCTGCGACCCAAGTATCAAGAGCCAGTCTCTTATCCGAGGAAGCGCCCGCGCTGCAATACCAAGTGGTCGTTATCCGTGCGCAAGCTTCGCCGTCGTATACGGCATCCGGCGGCAAGAGACCTGCGAGCGAGGGATGAAAACACCAGCGGAGCTAGCCGGGACGGAATAGCCCCCCGCGGCCGCCGCTTGGCAGTGATCAAGCCTCAGAACTTGGTTGAAGCGCCAAAGCGGATCAACTGCTCCTGGTCGAACTTCTCCGAGCTGATAGCCTGAGCGTAGTCGACGCGCAGGGGGCCAACAGGCGACGCCCACAAGAGGCTAACACCGAGCGACGAGCGTATCGAGTCTTCGTCAGCAAGTCGCAATTTCGGCTTGCCCGTCTTCGGGTCTGTCTCTCCAGCAAGATCTTTGGCCAGTTGGTTGGCGTCGAACAGTGAGCCAGCATCCGCGAACACCGCGCCGGTGATGCCGATGTCATCAGGAATGAACGGAATTGGGAAGCGCACTTCCGCCGTTGCCGCCCAATACGTCGTGCCGCCGAGGGCGTCCTGTGTCAGCAAGTCACGAGGACCGATGCCGCCTCGATCGAAGCCGCGCACAGTTTCACCACCGCGATAGTACAGGTCCGTGAGACGGATGTCGTCGCCACCCCAGCCTTCGATGTGTCCGCCAACGATGCGGCTAACAAAGGTGATCTTTTCGGTGATGGGATAATAGCCGCGGCCTTCGCCGTTGACGCGGACATATTGTACGTCACCGCCCAAGCCAGCAAAGTCGCCGGACAGCTGGAGATAGTACCCACTCGTTGGATTGCGCGGATGATTGCGCTTGTCATACGTCAAGCTGAGATTGAAGGCTGACGTGTTGGACTCGCTGCCGCGAACTGCGATTTCTTCGCATACAAGCGCGTTGGTTGCGTTAGGACCGTTGATTCCGCAATTGTCTTCGTAGATATCCGAGTGGTCGAAGGTATACCCCGTCTGCATCCAAAGATTTTCAGTGAGCGGGAAGCCCATGCGTAAGGACGCACCCGTACGGCGGCTGGAATAGCCCGCTTCTTCCGTCTGGTCGATGTCCTTGTGGAACACGTCAAAACCGGCCGCAATGTTGCGATCAAGGAAGCGCGGCTCTGTAAACGACAGGTCGACCTGCAGCCGCTCAAGCGAACCAGCGAGCTTTAAGCGCAGAAACTGACCGTTCCCGAGCAAGTTGCGCTCAGTGATGCTGACGTCACCAATCACGCCTTCAGACGTTGAGTAACCGGCACCGAAAGAGAGTTCACCTGTGGACTGTTCTGTCACTTCAACGTCGAGAACAACGCGGTCGGGCGCGCTG
Organism: Hyphomicrobium sp.; assembly: GCA_031409575.1. Taxonomy (GTDB): domain Bacteria; phylum Pseudomonadota; class Alphaproteobacteria; order Rhizobiales; family Hyphomicrobiaceae; genus JANNFX01. Next base: position 2,040 of record JANNXL010000485.1, on the reverse strand, counting down.
CCCGGCCGCCGCTTGACTTCGACGCCCTTGAAGTAACCCAGGCCTTGCAGGCGCTTTTTCGCACGATCAACCAGCAACGGATTGAAGGCATCGCCTTCAGCAAGCCGGAACTCGCGGCGGATCACGTGGTCCTTGGTACGCTCGTTGCCAGAGACGTTGATGCGTTCGATGTAAACGCGCGGACCTTCGTCGATCACGTAAGCAATGGCGATGGTGCGCGTTGCAGGATCGGGCGTGGCGCGCGGGCGAACGCGGGCAAAGGCATAGCCCTGCTCAGAAGTTTCCAGAGTCAGCTTTTCAGCGGTCTTGTCGATATCCGCGCCATTGAAAGTGTCGCTTTGCTCGGTGAGGATGAAGCCGTTGAGCGCGCTGGAGTTAAGCCCCTGCAGCTGACTTTCAATCGTCACGGCGCCAAACGTGTAGAGTTCGCCTTCTTCGATCGCAAAGTTCACGAAGAAACCGGAACCATCGCGATCAAGTTCTGCGTTGGCTGCCACCACGCGCACGTCCGCGTAACCGTTCTTGAGGTAGTACTGTTTGATGAGTTCGCGATCGAGCGACATACGGTCGGGGTCGTAGATGCTGGTCCCCTTGAGGAAGTCAAACCAGCCCGACTGCGTCGTCGAAATGATATCGCGCAACTGGCTGTCCGAAAACGCAGCGTTTCCGGTGAAGTTGATGCCCTTGACCTTTGTCGCGCCGCCTTCCGTGATCTCAAAAACGAGATCGACACGGTTCTGTTCGAGTTCGATAATTTTGGGCTCAACATTTGCAGCAAAACGGCCCTGCCGCTTGTAAACGTCGAGAATGCGCTGAACATCGCCCTGCGCTTTGGCGCGCGTAAAGACGGAGCGCGGCTTTAACTGAACTTCGCTGGTCAGCGTGTCGGTATCGACTTCGCTGTTGCCTTCGAAAGCAACCCGGTTGACCACCGGATTTTCAACGACGGTGATCACCACAGTGCTGCCGTCGCGATCAATGCTCACGTCTTGGAACAGGCCGGTACCGAACAGGGCCTTCAATGAGCCGTCGACCTTGCCTGCGTCGTAAGCGTCGCCGGTCGAGAACTGCAGGTATGACCGCACAGTTTCGGCTTCAACACGGCGGTTGCCTTGAACCTGGATATCACGCACGGCACTCTGCGCCTGTGCGGCCGAGGGCGTAACAATTGTCGTGAAAATCACGGGACCCGCCAGAACAAGCCAAGCACCTAAGCTCCAACTCGCCAGCGACATGATCCTAAACTGCGCCATGCGCGGACCTGCCCTCATTACGTGTACCGCCCCCTGTAACGCCCCAATTCCTCCGGTAAAGAAACCGGGGCAGGACCTACGGCTGCCTGCGCACCCGAGCGCTATCCGCTCTAGGCGTACAAACTCGCCAATAGACCCCCAATCACGGTGCGGTTTTAACGATTCAGCAACGTCATTGGAAGTGGCAAGAATACGTCACTTAACCTGATTCGACGGGGGTCCGTTAACCAGTGGCTAACCCACGCCGGGGAATAGACCTTTGGCCTTGCGCACGATGTCATTGTAGTTGGCAAAAACGATCAGCGTGAGCAGAAGTGCAAAGCCGACTCTGAACGCCATATCTTGCACTGCAGCAGGCAGCGGGCGGCGGCGCACGGCCTCGATGGCATAGAACATCAGATGCCCCCCATCGAGGACCGGAATTGGAAACAAATTCAGCAGCCCAATACTGACCGAAAAATAGGCCATAAGCCGCAACAGCGACTCTACGCCGTTGTCCATGGCTTTGCCGGTCACTTCGGCCATCAGGATGGGCCCGCCGATTTGCTCGCTCGACTGGCGTCCGGCAAAGATTTCGCCAATTCCGGAAATGGTTTGCGTGATAATCGTCCAGGTTTCGCGAACTCCAAGCCTCAGCGCCTGGAACGGCCCTACCGCCTGAGGTTGTATAGCTTCCGGTCCGATGCCTATGCGGCCAACTTCGCGCGTTTTGCCATCTGGGCCGGTTACAGGAACGGCAACAGGCGTGATACCGACGTCAATGAGTTTGCCGTCACGCAAAAGCCCC
>JANNXL010000484.1:0-7631 GCA_031409575.1 Hyphomicrobium sp. | reverse complement strand
TTTTCGCCCGCCGCCTTCTCGATGAACTTGCCTTTGCCGCGCCCGCCGGCATGGATCTGCGCTTTCACCACGCGCACCGGGGTCGAAACCTGCTTGGCCGCTTTGACCGCTTCTTCAACGGTGAAAGCAGCGAAACCCTTCGTCGTCGGCACCCCGTACTGGCCAAGGAGATCTTTGGCTTGATGTTCGTGAATGTTCATGGGGATGCCTCTCGCTGGGCTCGGAGCCCGCAACATAGGAAAGCGCCGGGTAGATTAAGAATTCAAGGCCGGGTTGATCGACACACACGCATCGACAAGCGACTTCACGGACTCGACCGACTTCATCAGCATAGCCCGCTCGGCGCTGTTGAGATCAATTTCGATCACACGCTCTACGCCGCCTGCACCGATGATCACTGGCACACCGACATAAAGCCCCTTCACACCATATTCGCCGTTGAGAAAGGCGGCGCAGGGCAGCACGCGCTTTTTGTCTTTGAGGAAGCTTTCAGCCATCGCGATGCCAGATGCCGCGGGCGCGTAAAACGCCGAGCCTTTTTTGAGAAGCGCCACGATCTCTCCGCCGCCCTTACGCGTCCGCTCAACGATCTGCTCTAGACGGTCTTGTTTGATCCAGCCCATCTTAATCAAATCCGGCAGCGGGATGCCGCCAACTGTCGAGTAGCGGATGAGTGGAACCATGTCGTCGCCGTGACCGCCAAGCACAAAAGCCGACACGTCTTCGACCGATACCTTGAATTCTTCTGCCAGGAAGTGGCGAAAGCGCGACGTGTCGAGTACACCGGCCATGCCAACCACCATGTTGCGCGGCAGGCCCGACGACTTCTGCAACGCCCAGACCATCGCATCCAAAGGATTGGTGATGACGATGACAAAGGCATTCGGTGCATACTTTCGAATGCCTGCACCCACTTGCTCCATAACCTTCAGATTGATGCCGAGCAGGTCGTCGCGGCTCATACCCGCCGAGCGCGGCACACCAGCCGTCACAATGCACACATCCGCGCCTTCGATGTCGGCATAAGCGTTTGTGCCGCGCAGGTTCGTATCGGAACCCTCGACAGCACACGATTGAGCGAGGTCTAAGGCTTTGCCCTGCGGAATGCCTTCCATGATATCGAAGATAACAACGTCGCCCAGCTCTTTGAGGCTGATCAAGTGGGCCAGCGTGCCGCCAATCATCCCGCCGCCGATCAATGCGATCTTCGTCCGCGCCATTCGCCTCATCCCTCACGTCTGCTGAATTGAAATTGCTGCGACCCGAACCTGAGCTGGCAGGGCGTATTGCGTCTGTTGACCGAAAACACATTTGGTCCAAGGTGCAACGAGACTTTCATCTCGCCAAAGCGAAGACCCATTTGGGATGTTGGTAAGCCGAAAAGGCACCGGGCTCAAGTGCGCCTTTAGGGGGACGCAAGCGGCTCATGATCAGCCGGGCGCGCGGCCAGATAGGCCTCGCTGCGCATCTCAGTCAGCCGGGAGACCGTGCGGGCAAATGCCTCCGCGCCGTCGCCGCTCGGATAGAGCAAGTGCGGCTCGGCTTCGGCCGTCGCCACCAGGCAAACCTGATTGTCATAGAGTGTATCAATCAGATTGATGAACCGCCTAGCTTCATTGCGTTTTTCAGGACCCAATAATGGGATGTTTTCGACCAGCAGGGTGTGGAAAACTTGCGCGAGTTGCAGATAGTCCGACGGGCCTCGTGGCTGCTCGCACAGTTCGGCAAACTGGAACCGCGCCACGCCTGATGACGCTAAGGGTACGTGAAGCTCACGGCCCTTGACGTCCAGCACAGCAGGCATGGGCGGCTCCCCCGCAGTCAGCCGCTGCCAATGCTCTTCAAATGCCAAGTTGGCCTCTTCATCATTGGGAGAAAAATAGAGACGGCGGCCCGATAACTTATCAAGCCTGAAATCCTTCGCCGACATCAACTCAAATGTTTCAAGATTTAAATCGATTAAATCGATGAACGGTTCGAACAATTGCCGGTTAAGTCCATTCCAATAAAGCCGGGATGGTGCTGCATTCGACGTCGCAACAACAACAACCCCTTTCTCAAATAATCCCCTAAATAGCCGCCCCAGGATCATGGCGTCTGCGATATCGGTCACTTGCAGTTCGTCAAAACACAGAACTGGGGCCTCAGAAGCGATCTCAGCTGCGACGAACGGTATGGGGTCTCCGTCTGTCGTTGCCCGTCCGCGCGCGATGCGATCATGGACTTGAGCCATGAACTCATGAAAGTGCCAGCGGCGCTTGAGCGGCACATCGAGTGCGTCGAAGAACAGGTTCATCAGCATGGATTTGCCGTGACCTACGGAGCCGTGAAGATAGAGCCCGCGAACAGGCGCGGGGGCCGGCTCGCCCAGCAGCTTGGCAAGGAGGCCGGGCTTGGGCGTGGCCGCCCGTTGCACAAGCCGCTCCGACAACTCATCAAGGCGCAAAGCTGCGAGTGCCTGAGCCGGATCTGGCGACAACACGCCCGCAGCCACTTGCTCTTGATAGCGCGTAGAGATGGCTCGCGGCATGGAGGCTCCAGCAATAATACCAAGTCACGAGGTTCACACTCGTGTGACGTGAAATACAACTTTGCATCGGCTGTCTTTCAATCGCGACGCCCCGTCGCGGCGATGTGTCACCATTTCCAGCCCGCGCGCAACGCCCGTTTCTGGCTTTTCTGGCGAGCATAGCAGCCATGCAGCCGCAATCCCGGAAACGTCATGAAATTGCGGCCCCAAAGGCGCATCTACCGCATGCGCCCAAGCGATGTCGTGTCGACGTGCTGGGAACCACCAGCCGGTCATCAATCAACAGAGGTGGGCGGATAAGAGTGATCGAACATCATGACAAGCGCCGCATCCAGCACAAAGCCGGGGCCAGCACACGACAATCTTCCCGGACTGATACGCAAGTTGTGGCCCGCTGAAGTTAATTTGTTTCGCGATCACCTGCTGCGTCTTGACCCGGACAGCCGTCGCATGCGCTTTGCTCACGGCGTATCCGACAGCTTCATCGAAGACTATGCCTTGCGCATGGCCACGCCTGGAAGCGTCACGTACGCCTATCTCGAAGACGGAAAGGTGCGCGCCGCCGCCGAATTGAAACAAATTGGCGGTCTTTGGGGTGAGGAAGCCGAAGCCGCCTTCTCAATTGAGCCGCGGTTCCAGAACCAGGGCTTGGGAACACTGCTAATGGGACGGCTTGTGCGCGCTGCGCGCAATCGCGGCATCCATCATATTGCGTTAACATGTCTTGCCGAAAACGAGCGCATGCAAGCCGTCGCCAAAAAGCATGAAGCCGGACTGAAAATCGAATTGGGTGAGGTGACGGGCCAGATCATTCCAAACGGATCCGATTATTTTTCAATTCTCGAAGAAGCAGTCGATGACCGTGTTTCCCTTGTGTTCGGTTTTTTGGATATGCAAACACGTCTCAGCGCAATTGGCTTGTGTGCGTTTGGGATGCGGCCGGCAGCACGCCGATCGCAGAGCGCGTGAGGCCTCAAGATGCGAAACGAGGCAATTGAAGCCGCATCAACTTTCACTTTTTCGGGGATCGTTTGCGATTTTCGCTCATGTGGAAAATTGAAATCGAACGGTAGAGTGCTCGAAAATCAGGAAAAATGAGGACTTCACGCAACACTTTTCACTGTATTGACCGAAATCTCACCCCGTAATTCAATTTGCCTGTCAACAAATTCCGAGAATTTGGTCATATTTTTTTGTGTTCGAACTGATTCGAACTTTTAGAGGGAGACACCACTATGGCTAAGGCAGTTAAGAAGGCAGCAGCGAAGAAGGCTCCGGCTAAGAAGGCCGTCGCAAAGAAGCCGGCTAAGAAGGCCGCAGCAAAGAAGAAGAAAGCCGCCTAAGGCGAACCCGCCGGCGCGCAGCCTTGCGTTGGGCAATGCGGGGCGCAGTTGGCGGTTTTCCTCCCCCGCCTCGGGCTTGGGAGGTGTATGGATTAAGGCCGGTGGCTGCGTGACGCGCCATCGGCCTTCTTTTTTTTAGAGTATCACTCGGGCAGGTGGGTGACGGCTTCGACGTTATGGCCGTCGGGATCCAAGACAAACGCCCCGAAATAGTTCTCATGATAGTGCGGCCGCAGCCCCGGTGGGCCGTTGTCTTTGGCGCCGGCAGCCAGGGCGGCCTCGTAAAAATCCCGCACCATTTGCCGGTCTGTTGCGGCAAACGCCACATGCAGGCGGCCCATGATCGGTTTCCCAGTCCCGATCCAGAATTGCGGCCGGTCCGCCCCGAAGCCGGCATAGCCGCCAGGTCCTGCTTCGTCGGAAAGATCAATATCCTTCAGCACTTTGATACCAAGAGGCGCAAGGGCGCGGATATAGAAGGTCTTGGACCGTTCAAAGTCGCCGACTGGAAAACCGATATGGTCGAACACGCGAACCTCCATGCCGGCAGCTGATTGAAGCCCGGCGAGCTTAAACCCGGCGTTGCACCATAAGTTTCTTCAATTCGGCAATGGCTTTGGCCGGGCTGAGACCCTTGGGGCATGCCTTGGCGCAATTCATGTTGGTGTGACAGCGATAGAGCCTAAATGGGTCTTCCAGATTATCGAGGCGCTCGCCATTAGCTTCATCGCGGCTGTCGATCACCCACCGGTAGGCCTGCAACAAAACGGCCGGGCCCAAATAGCGATCGGAATTCCACCAATAACTTGGGCAGGACGCCGAACAGCAGGCGCACAAAATGCACTCGTAAAGTCCATCGAGCTTTTCCCGGTCATCCCGGCTTTGCTTCCATTCCTTGGGCGGCGAGGCTGTATCGGTTTTGAGCCAAGGCTCGATCGAGCGGTGCTGGGCGTAGAAGTTCGACAAATCCGGCACAAGGTCCTTTATGACCTCCATGTGCGGCAGCGGATAGACCGACACCGCGCCGCTGATTTCATCCAACCCCTTGAGGCAGGCGAGATCGTTGGTGCCGTCGATGTTCATCGAGCACGAGCCACAGATACCTTCCCGGCACGACCGGCGGAAGGTGAGCGTGGGGTCGATTTCATTTTTAATCTTGATGAGCGCGTCGAGCACCATGGGACCGCACTGGTCCTCGTTGATCCAATACGTATCGAGATGCGGATTTTTCCCGTCGTCTGGGTTCCAGCGGTATACGCGCAGCTCCCGCCACTTGCCTTCCAGCTCCGGCGCGTTCCACGACTTGCCGGGCGTCATCGTCGAATTTTTGGGAAGTGTCAGTTGAACCATTTTTGTGCGCGTTCCAAAGCTAGCGTGCTGAACGAATTCAAGGTTCCGACATGAGGCCGCGAACTGCGGGCTGTCAAGAATTTAGGGCGAATTGACGTCTGCCAGCACCATGCCAGCTACTCCACCCGATGCTTTTTGAGTTCCCGCACCAGCCCGGCCAGGAACTCTGCGATTTCGCCGCCGGCATCCACCGTTGCCTTCATCGTCGCCCGGCCTTGAATGAGCTTGTTGAGCCGGTCTTGCGCCTCGCCAAACCCAAAGAACACCTCTTCGGGCGCGTTGATCTCGCCGTCTTCCACCGCGCACATCACGTCGAACGCGCTTTGCGAGGCCAACACAAGCATCGAGGCGACATCATTCATGAGCTGATGATAGAGCCGGGTCGAATCGCCATCGACGCGCGGGCCGTGAACTCCGAACTTGAGCGGCGACGACACCTGTCCCCCCTCGCCGGCAAAAAGCTTGGGGTGGCGTTGAAAACGGCGGAAGATTTCGGCGAGACCCAGGCAGCACGTTTCCAGATCACGCAGAGCGGTTCCGGCTTTGCGCTTGGGCTTGGCGCGCTCGGCGGTTTTTTCCTGGGCGACCCAGTTGATGGTGGCGACAGACGCAATCGCGCCCAGTGCAGCGATGGCTGGAAGCACTGCAGCAAATGGCTCAGGCGCAATCCGGCTGTCGGTATCGGGGGCAAGCGGCGGCTCTTTTGATTTTTTCATGCAGTCGCATCTTCCGCTTGCCGCATTGAACCGGGTCTTTTCAGCCACGGTGGCCAGCGAACTGTCCGTGACGCATTGTTACATACACGACTTGCATGGCCGGAAGCAGGTGAGCAGCCTTCCTAACGACACCATTGTGAACTCCGATTGCCACTCAATCCGGCATAACGATCAGGTTAGAAAGTGTCTAAATACAGGGCTTATCAGCTAGCATAGAAGGTCTTATCGGATGCAGGTCGCACTTGCAGACTGCGGCGTAGTCTGTAACTGTCTGAATCGGGGATTTGCCGGGGGGCATTATCGTGCGTCGTGCTCCGGCCTTGCCGCGTTTTGAGCGATGATGGAGCGAACTTGGAACAGACGATCTTGAGACCCGCAGCCGGGTCCGCACGCAAATGGCTGAAGGTGCTTGCGGCTTACCGCGAGCCGGACGTTAAACGAAGCGTCTTTGAACTTTTCATCACCATTGGACCGTTCCTCGCACTTTGGGCGTGCGCCTGGCTGGCATCCACTTACACGGTCTGGCTAGCCATACCGTTCATGGTCGCTGCCTCCGGATTTCTGGTGCGCATCTTCCTGATCCAGCACGATTGCGGACATGGCGCGTTTTTTCGCCAGCGATCGACAAATGATTGGGTTGGCCGGTGCCTAGGTGTGTTGACGTTCACGCCCTACGCGGATTGGAAGCACAGCCATGCGATGCATCATGCCTCGTCTGGCAATCTCGATCACCGCGGCTTTGGTGACATTGATACGCTCACGGTGCGCGAATATGAAGCGCTGACGCCGATCATGCAGCTGCGCTACCGGCTCTATCGCAATCCAATGATCATGCTCGGGTTTGGTCCAGCATTCGTCTTCCTGTTCCGCAACCGGCTTCCGACCGGATACTTCAAAGCCGCAGGCTGGGCGTGGGTCAGTGCCTTAGGCACCAACGCCGGTATCTTTGCCGTCGCCTTCGCGGTGGCACAGCTTATCGGATGGCAAGCATTTCTCACCGTCCAGATCCCAGTTGTTGTGCTGGCAGCGACGATTGGCGTTTGGCTGTTCTACGTTCAACACCAGTTTGAAGAGACTGTTTGGGAAGTGCCGCCCGAGTGGGACCGGCACGATGCAGCCCTCTACGGCAGCTCTCACTATGACCTGCCCGGCTGGCTGCGCTGGATGACCGCCAACATCGGCGTGCATCATGTGCATCACCTGAGCAGCGTAATTCCCTACTATCGCCTGCAGGAAATTCTGAAGGATCATCCGCAGCTCGCTGAGGTGAAGCGCATGACACTGCGCGACAGTCTCTCTTGCTTGAGACTGCGGCTGTGGGATGAGGGGCAGAAACGCCTCGTATCCTTCCGGGAAGCCCGCCAGCTGATGATGGAGCGCGCGCAGGAAGCGGTTCAATCTACACAAAACCGTGCGGCCTGATCAGGACAACCGTTTTACAGCTTCGCAAAACAAAAAACCCGGATGGCGAAAGCCACCCGGGTTTTTTCATGTCCGGTGTCATACCCGTTAATACACCCGCGCCTTGGGTTCGATGTAACTGATGTCGTTGGTCATGGTGCGTGTGTGCACGGGGCGGTAGTCGAGATGCACCGCATTCTTGGCATCGTCACTGAACGCCAGCGTGTGCTTCATCCAATTCTTGTCGTCGCGGGCGCTGAAATCTTCGCGTGCGTGCGCCCCGCGGCTTTC
>JANNXL010000483.1:0-1955 GCA_031409575.1 Hyphomicrobium sp. | reverse complement strand
CGTGCTTGCGATCATGTCGCAGCCTTACATCGAAATGGCATTCCTCAAAGGCATGCCGCGCTCGCGGGTTATATTAAAACATGCGCTGCCCAATGCAGCCGCGCCGATCATCTCGGTCATTGCGCTCAACCTCGCATATCTCATCGTCGGCGTCGTCGTGATCGAAGTGGTGTTCGTCTACCCGGGCGTTGGCCAGTATATGGTCGATGGCGTCACCAAGCGCGACTTGCCTGTGGTTCAGGCGTGCGGCCTGTTGTTTGCCGCAACCTTCATCATTCTCAACACTGTTGCAGACATTTTGGCGATCATCGCCAATCCCCGCCTGCGCAAACCCACACGGGCGGACTGAGCCATGACAATATTTGGACACAAGCCAAACGCCACCGCATGGGCCGGTCTGATCATTGTCGGGTTCTTTGTTTTCCTGGCGATCTTTGCGCCGTGGCTCGCTCCCTACAGCCAGGCGGAGACGGTCGGAGATACTTGGGCACCGGTATCGTCAACCTCCTGGATGGGTACGGATCAGATCGGGCGGGACCTGATGTCGCGCATCATTTACGGCGCGCGCATGACTATCGGCATTGCATTGGCAACAACGGTGCTGTCATTCCTGATTGGCACCACGCTTGGTCTTCTGGCCTCAACCGGCGGTAATGTGATCGACCAGATCCTGTCGCGCATCGTCGATGTGATGCTGTCGATCCCGCTGCTGGTGTTCGCGCTGATCATCCTGTCGATGTTCGGCTCGTCCATTCCGACGCTTATTATCACCATCGCCATTCTCGACTCCACCCGTGTGTTCCGCTTGGCGCGGGCCGTGTCGATGAACATTGCGGTGCTTGAATATGTGGAAGCTGCCAAGCTGCGAGGCGAGGGACTGTGGTGGGTGATGACAAAGGAAGTGCTGCCGAACGTTCTGCCGCCGATGATTTCGGAATTCGGCCTGCGCTTCTGCTTCAACTTCCTGTTTGTCGCCGGCCTGTCGTTCCTTGGCCTTGGCATCCAGCCGCCCTATGCGGACTGGGGCGGAATGGTGCGCGAAAATGGCAAGGCCATATCCTTCGGCCTGTTTGCGCCATTGTGGCCCGCTGCGATGATCGCGCTGATGACCATCGGCGTGAACCTGATCGTTGACTGGATCCTGTCAATCAATGCGCGGCCTTCCGGCGCTTCGGCGGAGATGTAAGATGGCTGTGGAACAAGTTCTCAAAATCCGCGATCTGCGCATTGAATCGGTCAAGGGTCTTGTGCTGGTCAACAATATCTCGCTTGAATTGAAGCGGGGCGAGGTGCTCGGCCTGATCGGCGAATCGGGTGCCGGCAAGTCGACCATCGGCATCGGCGCCATGGCTTACACCCGCGCCGGATGCCGCATCACCGGCGGCACCGTCGAGATTGACGGTGTTTCGATCCGCGACCTGTCGGCGGAAGGCCGACGTGAACAGCGCGGCCGGCACATCGCCTACATCGCGCAGAGCGCCGCCGCATCGTTCAACCCGTTTCACACGCTGCTGGATCAGGTTTGCGAAATGCCGATCCAACACGGATTGATGAAACCGGCGGAGGCAAAAGAATGGGCTATCGAGCTGTTCAAGGCGCTTGATCTGCCCAATCCGGAAAAGATCGGAAACCGCTATCCGCACGAGGTTTCGGGTGGGCAGCTTCAGCGCGCCATGACCGCAATGGCGATGTCCTGCCGTCCCGACATCATGGTGTTTGATGAACCGACGACTGCATTGGACGTGACAACGCAGATTGAAGTTCTGGCGCTGATCAAGAAGGTCATCAAAGACTACAATCTTGCTGCTCTTTACATCACCCACGATCTTGCCGTGGTGGCGCAGGTATCCGACCGCATCATGGTGCTGCGCGGCGGCAACATGATCGAGCTTGGCGATACCGCGCAGATACTGTCCGCGCCGAAGGACCCGTACACTCGGGCACTGGTGAGCGAA
>JANNXL010000482.1:0-1504 GCA_031409575.1 Hyphomicrobium sp. | reverse complement strand
GTCAAGTTGCGTCCATAGCGCCGGCGCAATTGGAATGCCTTCCGCCGCATATCGCACGCGCCGGTCTTCGCTCTGCTCACCGGGCATCCAGATGCGCTCCACGCCCGACATGCGCTCGCTTGCACGCAAGTCATGAGCGAGTGCATCGACGCGCGCCTTGAACGCATCCACATCGCCAAACGCAGAAATATCAATCATGCAAATTGCCTGCCCGGTGTTTGTCGGCGTAGTGTCATCATGATTGAAATCGATCACCTCCCTGCCCATCGCGGCGCCGTTCAAGGTGCCCGCAAGGAGGCCCACGATGAGCGATAAACCATAACCTTTGTAACCGCCGATTGGCACCAAAAATCCTTCCTCTGCGCGCTTCGGATCAAGGAGTGGCTGTCCGCTACGATCAATCATCCAGCCCTCGGGCATCATCTCACCGCGCTGCGCTTTGGCTTTCACTTTTCCGTACGCGGCGACCGTTGTTGCCATATCGAGAACGATAGGCCCCGCTTTCGCCGACGGCACAGCCACCGCGATCGGATTGGTCGAGAGCAACATGTCGAGTCCACCCCAGGGCGGCAAATGATTGGCGTTGCCGACTGCGAAGTACAGACCAATCATGTCATGCGGCAGCGCCATGCGCGCATACAGCGACGCTGGCCCCGCGTGGTTGCTCCACTGCGAGCCCACCCACGCGATGCCCGTCACCCGCGCCTTTACGGCGGCCATTTCGGCAGCGCGCTTCATCACCAGATGACCCATGCCGTTGTCGCCATTGACCAGCGCCATGCCCGCGCGTTCCTCAACGATTCTGATTTGCGGACGGACATTCACGCCGCCCGCGCGAATCCGTCGCGCATAGGGCACCATTCGAATCACCCCATGCCCGTCCGAGCCCTGCAAGTCGGCCTCCGCCATGAGCGCGCCCATCGTCTGTGCATCAGCATCAGGCATGCCAAGCTGAACGAACGCATTCTTGATGAATTGCTGGAGGCGGTCGAAAGAAATGGTTTTCATGAGATTGGCGGTTCGCAGCAGTGAGAGCGTATCGGCATTCTTGCAGCCCCGCCCGGTCCCGGCGGGTGTTTTCGCAGTACAAATGGACTTGCGGGCAAATTCACCCGGACGACTTGCAATAATCCGAAACAACAAACGACAAGACATCAGTCAAGGAGAGACAGCTATGCGCTACCCATTGCTTCATTCGACAACCCCATTGATCTTCGTCGCAGGCATTGCGTTATGCCTGCAACCTGTACAGGCGGCGTCGGTCGCGCCTGTCGTTGCAGAAAACGGCATGGTTGTGAGTGCGCAGCACCTGGCCACCAAAGTAGGTGTGGACGTGCTGAAGCAAGGCGGCAATGCCGTGGATGCCGCAGTGGCTGTGGGCTACGCATTAGCCGTGGTGTATCCGGCAGCAGGTAATCTGGGAGGTGGCGGCTTCATGACGATTCAGCTGGCTGATGGCCGAAAAACGTTCTTTGACTTTCGGGAGAAAGCGCCGCTCGCTGCG
>JANNXL010000481.1:0-1543 GCA_031409575.1 Hyphomicrobium sp. | reverse complement strand
CGCAGGAGCGTTGTGTAGGTATCGCGGAAGTTCTGCCAGTGCGGGCCGGTCAGCACGGCACTGCCAAGCCCAATCGGTTCAATGGGGTTTTGCCCGCCGCGATTTATCAGTGAACCGCCCACAAACGACACCGGGGACAATGCGTAGAGCGTGCCGAGTTCGCCAATGGTATCGGCGACATAGATGTCGGTGCGCTCGGTTGGCAGCAGGCCAAGCGAACGCTGCGCGACAGTCAGTCCAAGTTCCTTGATCTGCTCAGTGACCGCCGTACCGCGTTCGGGATGCCGCGGCGCGATGATGGTGCACAGACCTTCAATGTCGCGCGCAAGCTGCCTGTGCGCAGCCGCAATCACAAGTTCTTCACCCTCGTGGGTCGAGGCGGCAACGAACACCGGCCGTCCGGCCAAGGCTTTGCGCAACAAATTGAGTTTGGCGATGTCCGGGACGGGCGGCGGACTATCAATTTTCAGATTGCCAGGGGCGGTTGCGTTGCGTGCGCCAAGTGAACGAAAGTGACGCGCGAGATTTTCCGTTTGCGCCAGCACAGCATCGAAGCGCCCAAACAACGGCACAGACAGGCCAGGGCTGTTTGACCAGCGCTTGAAACTGCGCGCCGAGATGCGCGCATTGATAAGCGCCATTGGAATGCCGCGTGCCGACGTTTCCAGAATCAAGTTCGGCCAGATTTCAGATTCGGTGAAAAGCACGAGATCGGGCTGCCAGTGTTCCAAAAACCGGCGCGCGTAGGAGGCCGCATCGAGCGGTACATATTGATGACGTGCCTGCGGCGGCAGACGCTGAGCCGCAAGTTGCGCCGACGTGACCGTGCCCGTAGTCAGCACAAAATTGAGCTGCGGACGATCGGCTAGCAGGCGCGCAATGAGCGGCAACACGGCATTCGTTTCCCCGACACTCGCCGCATGCACCCAAACGAGCGGCCCGTCGGGACGCGACACACTCGCGATGCCATAGCGCTCATTGCGCCGGGTTTTATCTTCCTTGCCTTGCCGGGCGCGGTACGCAAGCAGCGCCGGCACGACGGGCCGCAGCAATGACGTGACGGCACGGTAGCCTTTGAGACGGGCACCGGCTTCTCGCTGTGCGTCACCAATCACCCGTGCAATCGGCGGCGTGGCGCGTGTCGCATCTGCACCCGCCAGCTGGTAGGCCCGCACCGTCACCGCATTGAGACCGGCCTCAATTCTCTGACGGTAAAGTTCGAGCGTGATCTCGTCGCAATCGCGCGGCACATGGATCGGATCGCCGACCACGTAGGCGAGCGTGCCACGCGGCAGGTTGATCGTCATCCGGCTCCAGGTTTTGAGTGTCATGTACCGCGACGTCGCCACTGCAATGGGAATGACGGGGCGGCCCGAAAGCCGCGCCAGCGTCACAATGCCTTCCCCGGCGCGACGGGCAGGGCCCGGTGGCACATCGGCCGTAAGCGCGAATGTTGTTCCGTTTGCCAAAAGTCTAATGGCCGTGCGCAGCGCATAAGAACCGCCGCGATCTTTTTTCCGGGTGCCAGCACCCGCGCCGCGAA
>JANNXL010000480.1:0-1924 GCA_031409575.1 Hyphomicrobium sp. | reverse complement strand
ATGAAAATTGCAAATAACATACCTATCGGCAGATATTTCACGTAGAACTTGTGAAATTGCAGCCTCAGGAACCATGAGTTTCTGTAAGTCATTGCGGCTTTCGTACCCTGCCCATCCCATCCATGCAGTATTGATATTGATAATCGATACGCCAAGCTCTGGAAGATCATAGCCTTCGTGCGCTCAGTGTTCGGAGGTCGCCCTGAAAAGCGCAACTGGTAGGAAAGTTGGATCGGTTGCTGCAAGGCAACCGATCTCCCCCCTCCAGCGTGTGGGATTGAGGGTGTCCTGACGGTCAGAACCCAGACATTTGCCCGGATCGGTTCTGCTCCCATGAACACTTGAAAAGTGTCATGTTATAATATTACTATATCGTGAACTTGGCGTGGCTGTGTTTACGAGGTTGGGCGTTTTGAGAACAGTCACCTGCATATCGCTGATTTTAATATGGGCATGCTCTGGAGGGACCAGCCTATCCGCAGCACGGGCTGCTGAAGCCACGCCCGTTAGAGTGGCGGCTGAAAGCTCAGGGTCCGGGGGCGGCGCTCCGGTAGCCGCCGCTACGGACACCGTTCCGGTGGTGGAGGCCCACATCACCTACCTCGGAAAGCTCTATCCGGAACTGCCACCGCTTTCACTGCTTGACAAAGTCTTGACCGACGAAGGCATCCAGGGTGCCCGCGTGGCACTTAAAGAAAACAATATGACGGGCCGTCTGATCGGCCAGCATCATGAACTCGACGAAGTCCGCCTCGCCGCCGATCAGGATATTGTGGCCAAGGCAAAGACGGTGCTTGCTGGCGGCCGCCGTCTCATCGTGGCCGATCTGGAAGCCGATGATCTGCTGGCTATCTCCAGTCTTCCAGAAGCCGTAGACGCCATCATCCTCAACATACGATTGAGTGACGACGAACTGCGTCAGGAGCAGTGCCGCACCAACGTCTTTCACCTCATTCCAAGCTGGGCCATGCGCGCCGATGCGATCGCCCAATACATGGTGTGGAAGAAGTGGCGCAATTGGTTTCTTATTTCCGGCCAAGGCAAAAAAGATCTGCAATACGCTGCTGCAATCAAACGGGCGGCTACCAAGTTTGGCAACAAAATCGTCGTAGAAAAATCATATGCATTCCAGGCAGGGTCGCGCCGCACCGATAGCGGCCATCAGCAGATTCAAACACAGATGCCTTTGTTGACGCAGTCGCCGTCTGGTTACGACGTCGTATTCGTCGCCGATCCCGAAGAAGCCTTCGGTGACTACCTGCTCTATCGCACATTCGATGCCCGGCCAGTCGTCGGCTCCCAGGGGCTCACGGCTGTCGGCTGGCATCGCTCGTTCGAGCAGTATGCTGGAACGCAAATGCAGAACCGCTTCGAGCGTGCCGCAGGCCGGCCCATGACGGAGCGAGACTATTACGGGTGGCTGGCCGTCCGCGTATTTGGCGAGGCCGTGTTGCGCACCGCCTCAAATGATCCCGACGTGCTGAAGCGATATTTGCTGTCGAAAGACTTCGAAATCGCTGGCTTCAAGGGGCAAGGCATGACCTTCCGTGACTGGGATCAGCAGTTGCGCCAGCCAATTCTGTTGTCTGGACCGCGCGCCCTTGTGTCGATCTCACCGCAAGACGGCTTTCTGCATCAGAAATTTCAAACCGACACCTTGGGCGTTGACCGTCCTGAAACCAAATGCCGGATGAGCAAATGAAAAAAGAGTCAGTGATACGTTCTGGAAAGAATTGCCAAAAACAAAATTGGCTTAAGAGCATGGTCCTGTCGTCTGGGATCGTGCTCGCCCTGCCAGCGCACGCCGCAACGATTTTCATCAGCAACGAAAAAGACAATACGGTCACGGTGATCGACAGCAAAACGCTGCAAATAATTAAGTCTATCCCCACCGGGTTGCGGCCGCGCGGCATGGTCCTAACGC
>JANNXL010000479.1:0-2746 GCA_031409575.1 Hyphomicrobium sp. | reverse complement strand
AGAAGATCGACAAAGCGCTTGAGCCTTTGCGTAAGGAAAACCCGACTTTTGACATCGCGGTAACGGGCCTGCCTGCCATTGCGGCGCGCAATTCCGCTAAGTTGATTGAAGATCTCAACTGGGGGCTGATCGGCGATATTGTCCTGGTCTTTATCTTCCTGGGAATTGTGCTGAGATCTGTGCTGGCTGGGGTGTCGAGCGTCCTGCCGTCGTTGTTCCCGATCTTTGCGACGGGCGCGCTGTTGTCGTGGTTTGGCCAAGGGCTGCAGTTTGCGTCGATCATTGCCATCACGGTGGCGTTCTCACTCGCGATCGATTCGACAGTGCATTTCCTCAATCGCTTCCGGCTTGAAGAAGACCGGCTGGGACCGGGTCCAGGCAAAGCTCTCGAAGCCTTGCAGAGCACAGCACATCATATTGGGCCTGCGGTTGTTCTCACAACGATCGTATTGGCGCTAGGCCTGGGCGTCACCATGCTGTCGACGCTCCCGTCGCTGCGCTTGTTTGGTCAGCTGACGGCAGTGTGTCTGTTTGCCTCGCTGATTGCGCAGTTGGTCATCTTGCCCGCGACCATCGCGCTCTACCGTCAGTTTTTTCCATTAAAGGCGTGATGTTTTCGCAAAGAAAAAGCCGCTGGGCATTGACCGCCTGCGGCTTCTTGCATCTTAAATTTTGAAATGTGTGAACTATCAGCGCGCGCCGAAACCGCCGCCGCCAAATCCGCCACCGCCGCCGGCTCCACCACCGTAGCCGCCGCCTGACGAACCACCGGCGCCGCCGCTCGGCCGCCCGCCGCCAGCACCACCTGCACCGCCACGCCCGCCCGGACCACCCTTGGCGCCAGGACCGCCGCGAGCGACAACCGGCTTGTTCGGCAACAGGCCTTCGCGCTGCAGCTTCTTGCGGGCGAGCTTACGGGCGCGCCGCACGGCTTCCGCCTTTTCGCGTGCGCGCTTCTCAGATGGCTTTTCAAAGTGATTGCGCAACTTCATTTCACGGAAAACGCCCTCGCGCTGGAGCTTTTTCTTAAGCGCCTTGAGCGCCTGATCGACGTTGTTGTCGCGAACGAGTACCTGCAAGCGGACGATCCTTTGAGGCTTGGTTGTTCAATTAAGTGCTTGATCGACGGTCAATAAAGCTACGCCCAAGACATGCGGGCGTCAGCGCCGCATGCCTCGGGACGAGAAGATTTAAAGGCTGTCTAGCAAAGTCCCGGTAAGTTGTCCATTGCCCCTGAAGAGCCCTGAATTGAGGCTTTTGGCCTTACGCGAGTGCCTTCCGCAGCACTCTATTCACGTGGCCCATTTTGCGGCCCGGGCGGGCTTCGCGTTTGCCATAATGGTGCAGATAAGCCCCTGACTGCGCAGCGATTTCCTTCCAGTTGAGGATGTCATCGCCGATCAAATTGATCATTTCTGCCGCCGCTGACACGAGACCCGTTGAGCCGAGCGGCCATCCCGCCACGGCGCGGATGTGCTGTTCGAACTGCGAAGTCTCAGCACCGTCTTGTGTCCAGTGCCCGGAATTGTGCACGCGGGGGGCCATCTCGTTGACGTACAGCACTTCCTTCCCGGCGAAATCCAAAGCGAAGAACTCGATGGCGAACACGCCAACGTATTCGAGCCGCTCAGCGATGCGCCTGGCAATGTCGATGGCTTCGCTCGCTGCTTGCGGTGTGAGGCGGGCAGGAGCCACGGAGCGATGCAAGATGTGATTGCGGTGCTCGTTCTCGGTTACGTCAAAAGCGTGGAACTCTCCATCCAGCCCGCGCGCCGCAATGACCGAGACCTCTGATTGGAAATTGACAAAGCCTTCGAGTATTGAAGGCTGATCGTTCATGACGGCCCAGGCGTCTTTGGCATCTTCGGGCTTCAAGATTTTGGCTTGACCTTTGCCGTCGTAACCGAAGCGGCGGGTCTTTAAGACCGATGGTGTGCCGATCTGTTCAATGCGGGCGAGCAGTTCGCCGTAACTGTCGACGCTGGCGAAGTCTGCGGTCATCGCGCCGAGGTCGCGCGCGAGATTTTTCTCGTTGATGCGGTCTTGTGCGCAGGCCAGTGCTTTTGCACCGGGGCGCACAGGAATTTGTTTCGAAAGAAACTCGACCGTCGCGACCGGAATATTCTCGAACTCGTAGGTGGCTACCGACACAGCTTTGGCAAACGCGGTGAGTGCCAACTCATCGCCGTAAGAGGCAATTGTGTGCTGGGTCGCGACATCAAACGCCGGGCTATCGGCTTCTGGTGCATAGATGTGTGTTTTGAAGCCAAGTTGAGCTGCCGCAAGCGCCAGCATGCGGCCAAGCTGTCCGCCGCCCAAAATGCCGATGGTCGAGCCGGGAGGAAGCGCGGTCACAGTTTAATCATCCTTGGGCGCGTCGGCGACGGCAGCTGTCTGGCTGGCGCGGCAGGCTTCAATTTTGGCTGACAAGGCAGGATCGTTGAGTGCCAGAATCTGCGCGGCGAGCAATCCTGCATTGGTCGCGCCTGGCTCGCCAATTGCCAGTGTGCCAACTGGAACGCCGCCAGGCATCTGGACTATTGAATAGAGGCTGTCCATGCCGCTCAATGCCTTCGACTGCACTGGGACACCGAGCACTGGCAGGCACGTCATGGAGGCCACCATGCCCGGCAAGTGCGCGGCACCGCCAGCGCCAGCAATCACCACTTTCAAGCCGCGCTCTTTGGCGGAGCGGGCGTAAGCGACGAGCCGGTCAGGCGTCCGATGAGCTGAAACGATCTTGGAC
>JANNXL010000478.1:0-10072 GCA_031409575.1 Hyphomicrobium sp. | reverse complement strand
GCCGAGCAGGCGCTTCACATCAAGCAGCGACGACGTTCGCATCGCTTCGGCGTTGTTGCGGGTGACGCCTAGCTCTTCGGCCGTGAGCAGTGCCATCAGAGTCCAACGCACAATCGAAAACCACTGGTCGTCGCCGAGCCTCACCGCGGGCCCGAGCGGCTCTTTCGAGGCAAGTTCTGGCAACAAAATATGGTCGGCGGGTTTACCCATCATACTGCGCTCATGAGCCAGCACCGAGTGGTCACCCGTCAGGCTCGGCGACGACCAGTGGTTTTCGATTGTGCGCTGGACCCTGATGGCACTGCTCACGGCCGAAGAGCTAGGCGTCACCCGCAACAACGCCGAAGCGATGCGAACGTCGTCGCTGCTTGATGTGAAGCGCCTGCTCGGCACTGACGGCAATCTTGGCGGATCACTCGGATTGGCCACCGATTGGGCGTTTCAAGCGATCAAGCAAGTTGGCGACTACGGCGAACTGTATGAGCGCAGCTTTGGTGCGAAATCTGAAATGCGCCTGGAGCGCGGTTTCAATCAATTGTGGACCAAAGGCGGCCTGATGTTTCCGGCACCATTGCGGTAGGTATCATTATGCAAGAGTGGCCGCAGGTCTTGACGTCGCCGGCTGCTCTTGCAGTCACAGCACTCGTTGCCGTCGTATTGATTGTTGGGCTGATGGTGCGGATGTCTCGCCGCAATCGGACCAAGCCTAAGTCGCCGCTTTCTCAAATTAAATCAGAACCCAGCAGGCCGGATCCCGGCGCCGCTGGAGCGCAACGGCCTCGTGATGCGGCCGTGCCCCTTGCGACAATACCCTCTGCACCCTTAGCAGTGCTGGATCGAGATACCCCTTCCGATGCGCTTGCCGGGCGCGTTTCGGTGTCTGCACCTGCCGGCCAGTCCCACGTAGCGGCAAAGTCTCCGCAACCGCTGCGAGAAGACAATCCAGCGGCCGCGTGTGCAGCCTTCTTGGCGCGGGCGCATAGTGAGAAGCAATCGGGTGCACCAGCGGTTGCAGCCTCGACGTTGCGCGACGCAATCCGGCTGGCGGCTTCGAATGGGCTTGCTGATGTGCATGCCAGTGCCCGCCTTGAACTTGGCGAACTGGCGCGCGACGAGGGCGATCTGATCACGGCGTGCGAGCACTGGCAAATCGCGCGCGGATTGTTTCATGATCTGAAAAATGCTGAGAAGGTCAAAACCACCGAAGCCCGAATGAGCGAACACGGCTGCCCCACAGACTGGGTCCTGACGGATTTCTAGATCCACGCAGCGCAGGTGGTGCGATGCCTAGAACGTCTACGCGCGCGCTGGCCGGCTCCCCAATGAGGAGTAGCTACGCGCAAAGCAAAGAATTATTGCGCAATCACCTCGACCTGTGTGGCCTGGCCGTCGCTGACCGTGAACGGCCGCTCAAGCGTTTTGCCCTGTGCGCGCGCGATTGCCGTATAGTTGCCAGGGGCGAGCACATGCGTTGGCAGTGCTCCGGTGCTCTCCTTTACGGTTACGCCTTGGTCCGTCTTGATGGTCCATTGCGTACCGGCGAGCGCCTCACCGCCCGGCCGCGACACCAACTTGAACGTGGCTTTGGCGGCAGTGTGCGTGACGGCTGCTTCTGTCAGCTTGCCGGCCTCGACAGTGATATCACTTTCGACAACGGCATTGGTGTCGCCAACGGTCGAGACGATGTGATAAATCCCGGCATTAAGCCGCACGACAAGGCCGGGTTTGACGCCGGCGATAATCAAGCGGCGGTCTCCGGTCTGATCGCGATCTGAGAAAATACTGTAGCTGATGGCCGTCAACGGAGCGGCGGTTTCTGCAACCCGCGCGCTGACCCGCATGCCACCGGCGTTGAGCACAAATCGTTCCGTGGCATCGGCTGGTGCCTCCGCCTTGAGACTGAGCTTGCGCGTGACGTTGGCGCGCCCGAAGGCGGCGTTGACGAGATAGTCGCCGGCTGGCGCGCGCAGAGTGGGGCTGGCTGTGCGGAAGGTCGTGACGAGTTTGCTCTTGCCCGCTTGCTCTGCGGTCTCGCGAAACACGCGCCATACCACATCACGGTCGATCTTTTGTCCATCGGCCGTAAGCAGCGCCACGAGCTTGACTTGAGCCACCGGAGCGTCGGCCGGGGCGTCGCCTGTATCGCCGCGCGGCACGATGGTTGTGTTCGATTGTACGGGCGCTGTGACGCCGGCCGACCAGGAGGGTGACACCGCTTCGGCCGGAGCGGCAGCGTTTTGTGCGCGTGACGCCACCGGCCCGTAGATCAGCGCGGAGACAGAACACACGGCGATCATCATGGCGCGACAAGAGTGCAGGCCATGCGAACGTGATGTGAGGGCCGGTACGGACATGACTTTGTAGTGCCTAGTTGACTCGATTTAATCGCGCACCAAAAACCCGCCTAATTTGGGGCAATCGACAGTGTCTGGCGGTCGCCCGGCTTCAAATCCACAGGCTTATCGATACGCGTTCCGCCGGACTCGATGCCAACCATATAGCGGCCGGGCGCGATCAAAAGTGTTTTTTGCGCGCGAGACGCAAGGGAGCGTTGCACAACCCGGCCCTGGCCATCCCGCAAATCCCAAGACGCTGGAGGGCCCGCTGCCGCAGAGCCGGCCGGCAACAGGGTGAGTTCGCTGGCCGCAATCTTGATGGCAAGCGGCACATTCGGGCCGGCCACAATGTCGGCCTCTTGCCGCCCTTTCACATTCAAGCGTCCCATCGTCGCTTCGATGCGGTAGCTGCCTTGCGCAAGGAACAGATCAACGGCGGCCGCTCCAGTCTGGCTGTTGACGCGGGCCAGTTCGCGTTCGTCTTTGCCTGTGCTCAAGACCCGGAACACGATGGGGCTGGCAGCAGGCGCAAGTGCGGGGTCAACAGCGGCTGTCAGGCTCACGGTGGCTCCGTTGAGGGGGATGGCACGCTTGACGACATCTCCCGTACCGATGGCGAGGCGGTCTTTGATTTCAGCCGCGCCCAGTATGACTGTGACGTAATACGTTCCAGCAGCCAGCACGAATGAGGGGCGGGGAGCGAGCGAGCGGGCCACCTCGCGGCGGCCTTGCGGCGCATCGGGATCATCGACGGAGATGACGAACGTCGCTCCATCAAGCGTCTCGCCACCATCGCGGTTGGTTGCTGATAATTCAAGCCGGCCGGTTCCAAGCTGGAAGTCAACAGACTTGCTATCGCCAGCACTCAGCGTGATCACTTGTTGTTTCGAGGCCAGGCCATCGGAGATCGAAACGCTGTAGGTGCCGGCAGGAAGCACGAGATCGGACTGAGCATCGTGCGACACATGGATGGGCTTGGATGCAGCGGCTCCGGTCGCTCCTTCAGGCGTGGCGTTCCGCGCAATTACAGTCAACACCGGTGCGGCCAGTGGCTCGCCGTTTTTGCCAGCTGAGCCAGAGACCTTGAGATTGGCGGCTTCAAGCGAAACGCGCATGCGCGTTTGGCCGCGGTCCGCGACCGTGATCGTCTGCCGGGCCGAGGCATATCCGAGCCGTGCCTCAACCTCATAGGAGCCTGGCGCCAACTCTGAAGCGAGCACGGCTCTCGTGGCCACTTTCAACGGCATCTGACCCGCACCGGCCACGGTACCCGCCGGAAAAATGCGCCATTGCACGGGAGTGGTCAGTGCCGCGCCGTCCGCCGATAGCGCTGCGGACACATGCACCGACGGTGGGCCTTCGATCTCGGGTGCAGGCGCGGCCTCGGGTACAGCTGCGATTGCAGGTGCTGCAGGATCGATGACCCGCGCGAGTTTGAGCGCCTCACTCAGCGCGGCTTCTACCGACTCCGCGTCGCGGGCATCAAACGAGCGTCCGCCGGTTGCCGTGGCGAGGCAGCTCATCTTGTGTGTGGTGGCCGGATCGAGCGAAATCGTGATCACGTGCACGGCGAGTTTCGGGTTTAATTTGGCGAGATCGGTCGCGGCCGCGCAGACGTCCTGGCGGCAATTATCAACGTCGTCATGGACGACAATCAGCGTACCGGGTGATCCGGCTGGGAACAGTTTTGCCGCTTCGCGCAGTCCCGCGACCAGCGGACCTTTGCCGGTTGGGCCGATCTTGCCGAAAACGGTACTGAACTGTTCCATGTTGCCGGGTGCGGGTTCAACGGCGACGCTCACATCCCCGCAGTCGCCTTTGCGCCGGTTGCCGAATGTGACCAGCCCCGTGCGCGATTGCGGCAGTGCCGTGGGTAGCAGGCTCAAGAGCGCGCGGCTTGCCATATCGAATTTAACATCGGTCTGGCCCTCCAGCGGGCCACCCATGGATCCCGAGCCGTCGAGTACGACGATGGCAGAGCCAGCCTCGTCGGCGGCGTGCGCGGGCAGCAGCACCGCGCCTGCGATGACCGCGAGTGCGACTGCGTGCGTCAGGAACTTGGAGAGCATGGCACGCATTGCGGCGGAGTTTCTCCAGGGACTTGCAATCGGCGGTTCAATCTGGCGATGGTCCTGCCACTATATCAGAGCTCATGGCGGGAATACGATCCCGCTGGGGTCACGGCAAGCGGGATGCGCAACTTATGACCAATCAAGTTCTCGATCTTCTGGCGAAGCGGCGTTCGGTAAAGCCTGACTTACTCGACACTCCAGCGCCAACACCTGCTGAACTCGACATAATCCTGACGCTGGCGGCCCGTGTGCCCGACCATAAGAAGCTGGCACCTTGGCGCTTTATTGTGTTTGAGGGCGAAGCCCGGGCCCGCGCAGGCGAAATCTTTGCGAAGGCCTGTCTGGCTGAAGATCGCGAGCCGCCGTCGGACAAGCGGCTTGAATTGGAACGCGGCCGTCTGATGCGTGCGCCGCTGGTGGTGGCCGTAATCTCGCGCGTTGTCGTAAAGCCGGGCGCCCCCGAATGGGAGCAGGTGCTGTCGGCCGGTGCCTCCGCGTTCAACATGTGCGTTGCGGCCAACGCCATGGGCTATGGCAGCTGCTGGATCACGGAATGGGTGTCGTACAGTCCGACGGTGCAGGCAGGACTTGGGCTTGGCGCAGGGGAGCGGATCGCGGGGTTTGTCTACATCGGTACGGCCAATCAGGCTCCCGAAGACCGCGCGCGGCCCGTGCTCGCTGACATTGTTTCCCGGTTCTAAGTTTCCCGGTTCTCAACCAACGGTGTCTCAAAACGGGACGGCCTTTAACTCCGCCTTTACGCCTTAGCCGCTATTTTTATCGGCGAGGTGTGTACGGCCTCCCTTTCGCGCGTCCGGCTGATACCCCGCGCGACAGTGGGGCGGTTCGGAGTGAAAGGCCGTGAGTTCGCTGTTTGACGCCCCCGTCCATTTGATGATGCTGCTCGCCGCCGTTGTTGCCGGTCAATAGCCGGCAAGCGTCACTGACGTTGAGCCCGCCTCTATCGCGCAAGGTGCACCCGGTCCCTATGCCTTTAGTGAAACGGTGTGGCTGACCGCAGTGCGTGATGGCCGCGGCGGCGAAATGATGGCGGCCCGTCGCGCTCGGATTTTTACGACCAGCGGCGGCCGGGTCTATGTGCCTGTTCAAGCCGATCAGCGCCTCATTTTGGCAGCCCGCCGCAATGCTGCCGAGGCGCGCGCCGTGGCGATGGATTTGGCGCGTGCCAACAAAACAGAACTTCAACTTCGCCTGGGGCGCCCGGCATCAGTGAGAGATCTGTATGCAGCCCACATGTTCGGGCTTGACGGGGCCGCGCGCCTCGCTGGTTTGAAAGCAACCCAGCCCGTTGCGCGTGTTGCATCCGTGTTGCCGGAATTGGGGGCGGTATTTCCTGAAGCCGCTGTACTGGGCAACCGTGCTGCAACCGTGGCTGAATTTTATCAGCGTTTGCCGGATGGTGCCGAGGCGCTGTCCAAAGTGAACCTCGCGCAGATTGACGGCACGTCGCCACCGCTTCCAGCGGCAGCACAGATGGTGTCGAGGCAAGAACCCGCCAGTGCGGATCGCACCGCGCCGCTGCGCGGCATCATCAAGGATGTTGACCGTGCACCCAGAACCGCCAGCGCTCCGGTTGCAGCCGCGCGGCTGGCTGCATTGACGTGGACGACGGAAGTCCGCCGCACACCTTGATGCGTGCAAGTTAATACCGGAATTGCTCAGATAATATGCGCTCGTCCAAGCTGTGGCCGGGGTCGAACATCATGAACAGATCGATGTTGCGCGCCTGTTCCACTTCAACGCGCACCACATGGCGCATCTCGATGTGGTCTGCAACCGCACTTACGGGGCGCTTGTCATGTTCACGCACTTCAATCGATATGCGTGCCTTGTTCGGCAAGAGCGCGCCACGCCAGCGGCGTGGACGGAACGGGCTAATGGCGGTCAAGGCCAGCAATGCGGCGTTGATCGGAATAATGGGGCCATAGGCCGAAAGATTGTAAGCTGTCGAGCCAGCCGGTGTGGCGACGAGAATGCCGTCGCAGATGAGTTCATCGAGGCGGACTTTGCCGTCAATCGAGATTTCGAGCTTGGCGGCCTGATGGCGTTCTCGAAACAGCGACACTTCATTGATGGCGAGCGCCTTACGGGCTTTGCCGGAGCTGTCGTATGCGACCATCGACAGGGGATGAATGCGGCTGATTTCGGCCTTCGCCAAGCGCTCTTTCAGATCATCGACTTTGAACTCGTTCATCAGAAAGCCGACCGAGCCGCGATTCATACCGTAAATCGGAATCCGGTCATTCATGAAGCGGTGCAGGGTCTGCAACATCAGGCCATCCCCGCCAAGCGCCACAACAGCGTCGGCTTCCGCGGCCGGCACAACGCCGTAGTGCGTTTCGAGCAGCGCGCGGGCTTCGCGTGCTTCCGGCACGTCGCTCGCGACAAACGCAATCTTCTCGAATTTTGGTTTGATCTTGGTCATGATGGATGGGTGAGCGGAGGGGCGGGCGTGCTGCAACATTGCCCCGTGACGGATGAGGCACATGTGAGAGGGTCGCGCAGTTGCAGGAAAACGACAAGCCCGTTCTGATTTATTCGACCTTTCCCTCGGCGCGAGCGGCGGAATCTGCCGGCGAAGAGCTTGTACGGCAAGGGCTTTGCGCCTGCGTTAACGTCCTGCCTCAAATGACATCGATTTACCGCTGGCAGGGCGAAATTGAGAAAGCAACGGAAGCCGTCATGATCGTGAAGACGCGGGCGGCCTTAACCGGTGCGGTTTTTGCGGCCGTGACGGCGTTGCACCCCTACGACGTTCCAGCACTCATCGTTTTGCCAGCTGATGCCGCGGCACCCTATTTCGAGTGGATCGTCGCGAATACGCGCGCGGCCGCCGGTCTGCCCCCAAGTCTAGAGTGAGGGCACAATTTCAGTTGTGCTTCGCTCACATACGTCCCAGTGGATGCGTGAACAGACTTTGCACGGACCGCTGCTGCCGGAACGAATACCGCACGCGCTGGCGCGGCGCCGGGCGCGTTGCAACCTTGGAGTACTTCGGCGCATAGTAGCCCTTGGGTACAACGATCCGAGCTTGGTCCGTCGCCGGAAGCGATTCGCCACCTTGCAGGTCCGATGGCGCGAGCGCCGCAACTTTCAAATTGTTACCAGCCGCCCGGTCAGCTGGAAACGCGGGATCATCAAGCAGGGCTGTCTTGGAGCCAGAAGTCAGGGCCGGGGTTGGAGAAACCTTTGCCCCAGCGGGTGGCACCGGAGCGCCAACAGACATGCGGCCGGCAAAGTTAGGCTTGGTGGCGGCCGGCAGCTCAATCGAAGCCGTCTCGTACGTCTGGGTCGCGACAGAAGCCCCCCTGTTCCCATTCGCCCACGGAAGCTGTTCGGCAGCGATTGCGGCCGTCTGAGCATCGGCGGCAGTGCCATCATCCGGCTTGACCGACTTGCCACGCGCCAGAATGGCAGAGGGAACGCACCGGCCATTTTCAGCAGAAGACTGACCCTTCGGGCATTGGGCCCCGCAGACCGCGGCCTTCTGGTTTTGCAACAGCGTGAGCTGAATGTAATCGGGTTTGTCGACCGGCAGCGTGGCATTGACGCGATCCATGAAGGCTGTCAGGCCGCGTCTTGATGAGATGCCCCAGCTACCGTTGGCTTCGCCTTTGTAGCACCCAACGCGCTTCAGCTCCTTTTGCAGAGCGCGCACCAATTCATAGCGGGCGCTGCTGTCACCTGGTGCCGCCGAGGCTACGGCTGCCGTTGAGCCCACGCGCTGGGCGCTGGCTTTGACGGACGTTTGCCAAGCCGATGTTGGGGCGACCGGTGCCGCGGCAACGGTAGCGGATTCGGGCGCCGCCGTTGCAGTTGTAGTGGGAGCCGCGCTTGCCTCAGCCGTTTTCGCGACGGCTGCTGGTGCCACGCTTGGAGCGCTGGGTTTGGCCAAAGCTGCGGAAGGAACTGTGTTGGCCGGTTTGGCTGCCGCAGGCGATTGTACAGCAACATCAACGCCGGGATTCGTGAGAATGCGTGTAACCTCGGCAAGCTGGTCTTCGCGATGCGAGGGAGCGTTCTGATACGCGGTGTGCGCAAAGGCGATGCCCATTGCAGCCAATAGCAGTCCAAAGAGCCTACGCATTGACCTTAACTCCTAAGCCTGGTCTCAAATCCCAGTCTTAACGACACTGAATACTCTCCGCACCTTCTGAAGACCGGCACAAAGTAGGACCGCATGTCTGCACATCTCAGACCATCTGCCCATCTGCCAAACGGCTGGGGTTAAGACCTTGTTCCGGCCGGCCTGTCAGCGCTTTCGCCCTGGCGCAGTAAGTCATTTTTTTTTTACGACCGCGATCCTAGACCCGTCTAGGTCTGCGGAATAGGTGGCTAGTTCGCGAAACTAATATCTTTGTACACCGCAAAGTACACTACAAACCGGTGTCTAGAGAAGCCTTAGCGCATGCGCTTGTTGGTGAGTATCTGGATTTATCATTTGGCTGGCACCCGCCGACCACACATGCGACGGCGACAAAAATCGGCGGTCAAGTAAAATCCCATCAGGCATGCACACAAGCCCGTGGTTCCCAGCCTCTGGATCCCAGCCTGTGGATCAATGTGAGTAGTGTGGGGACAGATCGTGCAAAACCAGCCCGGGCCTGTGGAGAAGTTGCCGCGGTCGCGTGCACTTAATATGATGCGGAAATACAGCAGCTAAGCCAGCCTGAGTCACAGGGGGCTGATTCCCTTAACAAAACGTGTCGAATCGCATAGCCTTCATCGTTGAGGAGGTATGTGCTGTACGTGTCACGCACAGACCTTGTAGATGTGATCAAGTTTTATGCAGTGAGATCGAGCGGCGATCCAGACTGTGAATAGCTTGAGAGCATTGTGCAAAATCCGGCTCGTTTTGCATCGGTCATGTGTCGGTTTATTCGGTTGCCGGTGTCCATTGGGGATGGGCCGGAGCTCACAGCCGTTTCAGATTGGCAATTTGGTGGATGCAACCCGTATCAGCGTCGGCAGGATTGGGACTCACCCAGAAGACGAATTCTAAGAGCCGCAATCTCGTATTTCGTATGCCAGGCTCTCCGCAATGGAGAGGGAAATGAGACACCTACTAGGTGCATTGGGCGTTCTCGCCGCCGGCGTACTACTCGCCGTATCGTGTGCGATGAACTGGCGTTTCGGATATCAGTTGGGAAAAACCGAGCTTGACGGCGTGATCTACGGTTCCGCATCAGCGGCCGCAGACTGCATGAAAGCTCTCGTGCCGTTTTTCTTCTTCGCTGCAATCCGGAATAAGATGTGGTCGCAGGCAGCTGCGTCCGCTGTTCTTTGGACTGTCGTGACGGCCTATTCTTTGACGTCTGCTCTCGGGCATGCGGCTTTGAACCGGTTCGACACTGCCGGACAGCGTGCCGTTGAAGCGCAGAGTTATAAAGATCTGCATGGCGATTTGAAGCGGGCACAGGAACAATTGTCCTGGATTCCGCAATATCGTCCGGCGGCCACCGTTCAGGCCGACATCGACAACGCCAAGAACCAGCGCCCGTGGGTGTGGACGAAGGGCTGTTCAGACGTCACCGGCAAACAAGGCCGCGACTTCTGCCAGCAGTACAACGCTTTTGCTGCTGAACTTGCTTCAGCCGAACAAGCAGGCGTTCTAGAAGCACGCGTTGCCGGCATATCGGCAAA
>JANNXL010000477.1:0-1762 GCA_031409575.1 Hyphomicrobium sp. | reverse complement strand
CGTTCCTGCCGACGATCGATCCGGCAAAGACCAATGAAGATTTTGCGATGATCGACCTGTTGAGGTTCGCAGGCGTCGCCTGAGCCGAGGGTGCGGGGGCAGGTGGTGGCCTGCCCCCGACTTCCGTCTCTGCGCGCTTGGCTGGCACACCAAGGTGAGCCTCGCCTACATTGCCGAAATGCGAGACGGCGGGATGAACAAGGCGCTTTCTGGCAGCGACGGCACGTTCGGCGATTATCGCGAACATCAGGGTTAGAAGTCGTGGCACTACTGGGCCGGATCAGGCCATGTGCCAGCAAGCCTCGGATCGTCAGCAAGTATCGTTCCGTGCTTCAAAAAAGCGGAATCGAGCCGTTCAGAAATCCATGCGATGGCGTCCGGGGTAAGCTCGACTTGGGGTTGCTGCATAAGCGCTCTACGCGGCACGATGTTTCTGCCATCGTTCGCTGCAAAATTTCGACTCGTCGGAGCGAAACTGTGTGGCCCCAGATCGTCCATCATTTCTGCAAGTGAAATGCCGTCTCCTAAAGTTGCATCTATGCAACGCGGGGAGTGGATACGGACGTAGTACGGCCACTTCGATTTCCAAGGCATACGCGCGAGGTCCGCTGCCGACGCCATGTCACGATCCGGATCGTGTGCACGTCCGATTGCCTGACCGTAGATGCGATAGTCATTGGGTATGACCATGCGCGAAAGGAACATTGTGGCTCCATCGCGCACTTGGCGCGGGCGTTTGCTGTAAGTGCAGGCCCAGTGGCTCGATCCGCCGCGCAACTGGTCGATAACGCGCTCAGTCAGCGGCTCACGCTCTCCCGACGTGCCGAAGAACTTCACGAACGCTTGCGCTTCAAATGGCGAATAGGACTTCAATACAAGTGGCGTCGAGACTGCCACTGAATGCCCTTGGTCTCCAAGGGAAGGAACTGGCGGATAGCTGGCCCGAGCGCGAGCTAATGTGCACCGCCAGTCATCGATCTGCGCCAGAGTGAGGTTGTCCCCTGCGGCGTCCCACAAAGTTTCGGCATAGTCGTGACACGCTGACACGACCGAGAAGCCTGTCGAAACGAAGCCGAACTCATGGTTCCGAAGCAGGGCGGCCTCCGTCAGGTTTGCGCTGGTAACGATCGCGCAAACAGGGTCGAAAATGTACAGCTTGGCGTGTAATCCTTTGACACCTCGCACTTGTCCACCGGCATCAATGACGGCGGCAAGTGAGTCCAAATCGCTGACGCCCGCATTGAAATCATCCAGGTTAAAGCGCGTTATGACACGAATTGGCCGCTTTCCTCGACCACGGAGTAGACGTTTCATCGTCGTTAGCTTGATGAAGGGACAAACGATCAGCAGCGATGTCCACGGCTGATCGACCGCTCTGTCGATCTCGTTGGCCCATTCGGTGGAGACAAGCCGAAAACCGTCCATCGCTATCCCGCCTTGGCCTTCGCAGGCTTTTTCTTCACCACCACCTTTTTCTTCGCCGCGACTTTTTTCTTCCCCTTCACCGGAGCCTTGGCCGCGCGTTCGTCGATCAGGAGGATGGCCTCGTCCAAGGTCAGCGCTTCGGGGGTCGCCGATTTGGGGAGCGAGGCGTGGGTGGTGCCGTCGGTGACGTAGGGGCCGTAGCGGCCTTCCATCACCTTGAGTTCGATGCCTGAGACAGGGTGGGCACCCAGCACCTTCAGCGGCTCGCGCGCAGCCCCGGCACCGCGCCGGTTGCCGCCTGCTGCCGCCTCGGCGAGCTTGACGACGGCGGCGTTCA
>JANNXL010000476.1:0-2628 GCA_031409575.1 Hyphomicrobium sp. | reverse complement strand
CGAAGGCAGCGTCGGTCGGAGCAAACACCGTAAATGGCCCAGCGCCACTCACGGTATCGACCAAGCCAGCTGCACCAAGTGCCGCAGCCAATGTCTTGAAGTTGCCGGCCGCAACTGCTGTATCGACGATGTTCTGTTCGGTTGTCATGTCATTCTCCATTTCATTGTCTGATGTCTGGCTGGACGGTTCCAGCCAGATCACAGGGGTTGTTATTGTGCTTTAGTTGGCGGGCGGCAGCAGCACGCTGTCGATCACGTGGATGACGCCGTTCGATGCCGCGATGTCGGCCGACGTAACGGTCGCGTCGTTGATCATCACGGCGTTGCCGCTGACCTTAATCTTAACCATTGTACCGTTGAGCGTCTTCGCTTCTGTGAGCTTTACGACGTCGGCGGCCATCACATGCCCGGCCACAACGTGGTAGGTGAGGATTGCCGTCAGCTTGCCCTTGTTTTCAGGTTTCAGGAGCTCCTCAACGGTGCCCGCCGGTAGTTTGGCGAAAGCATCGTCGGTGGGTGCGAAAACCGTGAAATGGCCGGTGCCCTTTAGGGTATCGACCAGCCCCGCTGCACCGAGTGCCGCAGCAAGCGTCTTAAACTGACCTGCCGCCACGGCGGTGTCGACAATGTCCTGGTTTGCGTCTGCCGAGAAGACAGTTGAGCTGGCCAATGCCAGACCCATAGCGGCGGCCGTGACGGCTGCGAATTTCCTGAATTCGAACATCATAGTAGCTCCCTGTTAACAGTGGCCTGAGTTGAATGGTTCCAATGCGACCCCTAGGAGCTACATCGATTTCTTCTCCTAAAGAAAAACTATTTTATTGATACTCACATTTTCGTGAAGAGAAAAATAATTGTCTTGTTGATAAAAACATGATATCGCTTCATGGAAGAAGATCAGTTGGAGTGAAAAATGCTGTCGGAGACTTTGGCTTCCGGCCTAGAGGGTTATCAGATTGGGCCAAAAATCAGGATGCTTCGCCAGAAAAAGGACCTCGGTCTCGTGCAGCTCGGTGAGCACACGGGCTTGTCTTCAGGCATGTTGTCGAAAATCGAGCGAGGTCAACTTTTTCCGACCCTGCCGACGCTCCTGAAGATTGCAATGGTTTTCGGCGTCGGCCTTGAGCATTTCTTCCTCGATCAAGGCGACGTCCCCTTGAAAGCAGTGGTAAGAAAGAAGGATCGGCTGCGTCTCCCGGACCAGCCTGGGAAGGAATCGCCATCCTATTTCTTCGAAAGCCTCGATTTCCCCGTGGCTGATCGCAAGATGGAGGCATACTATGCCGAATTCGATGGGCAACCCGAGCCGACGGAATCGCACAAGCACGAGGGTGCCGAGATAATCTACGTACTGAGAGGTCAGCTTGTCGTCACAATTGAAGGCGAGGATACAACGCTTGAGGAAGGCGACTCGATGTACTTCGACTCAGGATACGCCCACACCTACCGTCGGCACGGGCGCGCCTCCTGCTCCGCCATGGTAGTTGTGGCGCGTTAGCCTATTCGTGCAAAACGCAGGTCTCTCGCGAACTCGGATCAACCAGGTGCAAAGGCTGCAAGAGCCTGACCCGGTCACTGAGTATAGAGATACATCTGCCCCTCGCCCATCGCGACATTGCACACGATGAAGATGGCCGCTCAACCATGAAAGCCGACAGTCAGTGGTTCGGCGTTCATGACCCGGAACAGACATCAACTGCCTTTGAGTGGCCGGGAAATTAAGGGCGCCGAATGCGGCGCCCTTTCTAATCGCAATGGAAGCCTGTTAGCTCGAAGGCAGCAATACGGTGTCGATCACGTGGATGACGCCGTTGTCAGCCTTGATATCAGCAGATACCACATTGGCATTGTCGATTGTGACACCTGTTCCCTTCGATACGGTAAGCGTGCGGTCGCCCTGCGACTTGAGCGTCCGAACATGAATGGGACCCCTGGGCAGCTGGTTGGACATAAGCACCCGTGGCAGCACATGATAGGTGAGGATCGCCACGAGCTTGTCCTTGTTCTCAGGCTTCAGCAGATTCTCGACCGTACCGGCAGGAAGCTTTGCAAAGGCCTCATCGGTTGGGGCAAATACCGTCAGATTCTTGCCGTTCGCCAAGGCATCCGCAAGACCTGCGGCCTGGGCCGCGGCGATTAGCGTTCCGAATTTTCCAGCACCTTGTGCTGTCTCAACAATGTTAGCGGCAAGCGCAGTTCCAGCCGACAGTCCAAGCGCTAACGCTGCGCCAAACATATACTTCTTCATCTTATGCTCCTGCTCGATTGGTTTCTCCGATGCAGGACTTCTCCTCCCACCACCTGGATGCTAGATCCGGTGTGGTCCAGCGCGAGTTAAGCGTCTGGTGAGGCACTCCGGATTAGCCGATGGTTTCGGGTTGACTTCACTATTTCGTGATCAAGCGCAGATCTCGATCTGTCGCCCCCCAAATTTGATCCCTGAATTGGATCACAACCAAAAGATCATTTTAGACAGTTTACATGATCTGAACCGCCCCGGGATTGCCGGAGGCTCCAACTCCTGAGAAGGTGGAGCCACTATGAGCAAAACAACGAACAAGTTTTCAGCTGAAGTCCGGGCCCGGGCGGTGCGGATGGTACTGGATCACGAGGGCGATCATCCGTCGC
>JANNXL010000475.1:0-9681 GCA_031409575.1 Hyphomicrobium sp. | reverse complement strand
GTTGCCGAGCACATCGATAACTATGCATTGGACGAAGGAAAAAATGCGGCCATTCGCAGACAGTCATTGGAGGTAGCGGTCATCGATAAGCACCAAGTTCAATGGCTAGGTTTCTCGCTTGACACTGAACAGGCCCTACGCGCCTCCGAGGCACTGTTCAAAGCGATCCAGTCGAATCCACCACAAAGGGTCGCCTAAGTCCGAATCTAAGCCCACCTCCGCTGTTTGATGGCTGTCCGCTTTCAAGTCAGAGCGCCACCCACCCCTCACAAAAAGCTATACGGGTCGATATCGACCGACAGCCTCAGATCACCTTTGATATCTGGCAAAGCTGCCAGCCACTCGCGCAAGTATCCCTGCACATCGACTTCGCGCGGGGCTTTAGCGAGAAGCCGCCAGCGATAGCGGCCTCGCACAATAGCGATCGGGGCTTCGGCGGGACCGAGCACTTCGATACGCTCTGCCGCCGGCGCGCGCCGCGCCACTTCGCGGGCGAATTTTTCGGCGAGCTCTTTGTCGCGCGCCGAAACGATGAGAGCGACGAGTCGGCCATACGGTGGCAGCATGCCGCGCTGACGGGTTTCGATTTCGCGATTGAGAAACGCTTCGCGATCGCCGCGAATAATCGCATCCATCACCGGATGCTCCGGCATATGCGTTTGCACAAAGCCCCGGCCCTGCGTGTGCGTGCGACCGGCGCGGCCCGTCACCTGATGCAGAAGCTGGAACGTGCGCTCGGCGGCGCGAGGATCGGCGCCAATCGAGAGCCCCAAATCCCCATCGACAATTCCGACCGTTGCCAGATCAGGAAAGTGATGCCCCTTGGCGATGATTTGCGTGCCGATGATGATCTGCGTCGTGCCTTCCTCGATGGTGCGGATCACCTCGCGCATCTCGGCGAGGCCCGGTATGAGATCGGACGACAGCAGCGCCAGCTTGGCCTCGGGAAAGCGCTCGGCCACTTCCTCGGCAACGCGTTCGACTCCAGGTCCACAGGCGACCAGAGTATCGGGTTCACCGCATTTGGGGCACTTGTCGGGTATAGGCAAAATAAAACCGCAGTGATGGCAGTTGAGCCGCTTTTTGAAACGGTGCTCGACGAGCCACGCCGTGCATTGCGGACACTCGAACCTGTGCCCGCAGGAGCGGCATAGGGTGAGTGGCGCGTAACCACGGCGGTTTAGAAACAGCAGCGATTGCTGTCCTTTTTGCAGTGTGTCGGTGATCGCCTCGACAAGAACAGGTGACAACCATCGGCCGCGCTCGGGCGGATGCTTGCGCATGTCGATGGCCGCCACGTCCGGCAAATCGACGCCTGAAAAGCGTCCCGGCAAAATCACCTGACGGTAGCGGCCCGTGCGCGCATTGACGTGGCTTTCAATCGAAGGCGTGGCCGATGCCAAAATCACCGGGAACTTACCGAGGCTCGCGCGCACCACCGCCATATCCCGGGCCTGATAGTGGACGCGGTCATCCTGTTTGTAACCGGCGTCATGCTCTTCATCGACGATGATGAGCCCGAGGTCTCGGTAGGGCAAAAACAATGCCGAGCGCGCGCCGGCGACGACCTGGGCTTCGCCGTTTGCCACGGCTTTCCAGGAGCGGCCTCGCTCACTGGGCGAGAGGGCTGAGTGCCATTCGACAGGCGGCGAACCAAACCGTTTCTGAAAGCGGTTCAAGAATTGCCCCGTCAGCGCAATCTCCGGCAGCATGATGAGAGCTTGACGGCCGGCCTCCAGCGTGCGCGCAACGGCTTCGAAATAGACCTCGGTTTTTCCCGAACCTGTCACGCCATCGAGCAGTGAGACGGAAAAGGTGTTGCCGTCGACCGCTGACTGCAGAGCGTGCACCGCCTGGGCTTGCTCGTGTGTAAACTCCGTTTGGTGAAATGCCGGGTCGGGGCGAGGTACGCTGCGCTCGGGGATAGCAACTTCAACCATGATGCCATGCTCGACGAGGCCATCGATGACGCTCGTGGTACATCCGGCCTCGGAGGCCAACGCGGACTTGGCACGGATCAGGCCGTCAGCTGCAATCTCGAGCGCCCTTTGCCGGGCGGGCGTGATGCGGGCCGGCACGGGCAGACCTTCAACGAGGCGCACGCCAAAACGCAGCTTAACAGGCTCGAAGGCCTCCTGAGCGCTCATCATCATGCGCGCCACCATTCCGAGCGGCGCGAGAGTGTATTTCGCAATCCACTCGGTAAACCGCAGCGTCAAAAGGGGCAGCGGCGGCACATCGAGGCGCTCGGCTATGGCCTTCAGTTTCTTGGGACTGACGGGTTTATTGCTCTCGCCCAGTGCCTTGTCCCAGACAACCCCGATCCGAGTCTGCGGCCCAAAAGGCACCAGAACAAAGCAGCCAGGTTCCAAAACAAGCCCGTCTGGATTGAGATAATCGTAGGTTTGGTCGAGAGCGACGGGCAGCAGAACGGGCACACGCAGCCCCTGCGAACCGTGGAAAGTGTCACCCATTTGATCGAGCAGGCTATCCAAAGACCCCACCGCCAGACTAGAAGCTGTCGCAAATCAGCCGTTGGGATACCCTACGCGGCGGGTCATGGCGAGCTTGGGGCAGCCATGAAGGCAGGGTGCCAGACCTTGAGGAACTTTGACGCATGAAATTCTTTGTCGACACCGCAGACGTCTCCGAAATCAAGGAGTTGGCCGCAACTGGTCTGCTTGACGGCGTCACAACCAACCCGTCGCTGATCGCAAAGTCTGGCCGCGATTTCAAAGAGACCATCGCTGAAATCTGCAAAGTCGTGCCAGGCCCGGTCTCAGCCGAAGTGGCCGCGACCGATTTTGATGGCATGATCAAAGAAGGCCACGAGCTGGCGAAGATCGCCAAGAACGTAACCATCAAAGTGCCGCTCACACTCGATGGCTTGAAGGCCTGCAAAGTGTTCACATCTGAGGGCACGATGGTCAATGTGACGTTGTGCTTTTCCGCCACGCAGGCGCTCTTGGCTGCGAAGGCCGGCGCCACGTTCGTGTCGCCGTTCATCGGCCGCCTCGATGATATCGGCCTGAACGGCATGGATCTCATCCGCGAAATCCGCACCATCTATGACAATTACCAGGACCTCTCGACCGGCATTCTGGCCGCTTCGATCCGCACGGTTGGCCACGTGAAAGACGCAGCCATGATCGGTGCCGACGTCGCGACCATCCCGCCTGCCATTTTGAGGGCACTGGTCAAACACCCGTTGACCGACTCCGGGCTCGCCACCTTCGTCGCCGACTGGAACAAGACCGGGCAGAAAATAATTTAACTCTTTGTTTTGCGCGCACCGACACCGCTTTGCGGAGCCGGCCGGTGCGCGCGTAAACACAAAAAAGGCCGGGCAAATTTGCCCGGCCTTTTTTTGCTTCTGTCAGTTTAGTCAATAAAATAAGGGCTCAAACGGCTTCCTTGAGGTCCTTGGCAGCGCGGAAGGCGACCTTCTTCGAAGCCTTGATCTTGATTGCTTCGCCGGTGGCGGGGTTGCGGCCCATGCGAGCCGGGCGCTTGCGCACCTGCAGGATACCAAGACCCGAGAGGCGCAGCCGATCACCCTTCTTGAGGTGCTTCGTGATCATCACGACCAAGTCGTCGAGAATGGCGATGGCCTGCTTCTTGGGAAGCTCGTGCGCCTCCGCGAGAGCTGCACCGAGGTGGCGCAACGTAACCGTATCTACTTTTGCGGCGGCGGCTTTTGCCGGTGCCTTTGCTGCTGCTTTTGCTGCTGCTTTTGCCATTTGAGATTTCCCTTTTAGTGATGGCGGCGAATCAAAGATGATGACGAAACATAGCCCAGCTCTGAAAGAAAGGGTCTATGCGATTCTAAAACATGCACTTTTGCCCATATGTGTTGCCGGAAGGCGATGCAAATAGCTGCAAAATGAGCCTGAAACAAGGGTCAGCATGTCAGAATGCCGCATTTTTGCTATGCTGCAAGCGCGAGATGCCCCGGGGGTACGCGTGGTGAGTTGCCATTTTCCGAATTGAACATCGCACAAGAACAGGGCGGCGAGGCTGCCTCGGCGCACCCTTACAAGGCGAATTAGAATCGAAATAAGGGAATTCTGGAAATAGCAGTTGCGCAAAGTGCCAATTCTTGATTTCCAGAATTGAACATGCGCAGGTTGTCAGAAAT
Source organism: Hyphomicrobium sp. (assembly GCA_031409575.1). GTDB lineage: Bacteria > Pseudomonadota > Alphaproteobacteria > Rhizobiales > Hyphomicrobiaceae > JANNFX01. Next base: position 5,543 of record JANNXL010000475.1, on the reverse strand, counting down.
ACGAACTTTTTTAACCGGCGCAGTTCTCAATCCGCTTATGTCAAATTCATGAAACGGCGAATGATGAAGTCTCCGCTGCTAGAGCGCCCGCCCATCGACCAGCACGATCTGCCGTTTGAGGCCGATCTGACAGAGGCTGTTGCGCGCTGGCTCTCCGGACTTGAGCATGGCAAGGGCCGCGCACCACTCACCTTGATCGCGTACGAGCGTGATTTGCGTCAATTCTTGTCCTTTCTTGCAGGCCAGTTGGGTCACGCCCCATGCCTTAAAGACCTCGAAGCGCTCACTATCAAAAACGTGCGCGCCTTTCTGGCAAGCCGCCGGCGCAACGGCGTTGAGAGTCGCTCGCTGGCGCGCACGCTGTCTGCCTTGCGTAACTTTTTTGCGTGGCTTGAGACGGAAGCCATTCTCAAAAACCGCACCATCGCTCAAGTTGCTCGTCCCAAAGTACCCCACGGCGTACCGAAGCCTTTGACGGCCGTGAAGGCAGCGGCTGTGATGGATGACGGCATGACAGCCGAACTCGACTGGATCGCGGCTCGCGATACAGCAGTATTGCTGCTGCTCTACGGATCAGGCTTGCGCATTTCCGAAGCGCTCGGTCTCACGCGCCGCGATGCACCAGTATCGGGACATGACGTGATGCGTATTTCCGGCAAGGGTGGAAAAGAGCGCGTCGTGCCTGTGCTGCCCGTGACGCAGTCGGCGGTCGCACACTACATCGCACTGTGCCCTTACGCGTTTGAAGCTGACACACCGCTGTTCTTCGGAGCTAAGGGAGGGGCCCTCTCGCCGCGCATTATTCAGTTGGCCATGGAACGATTGCGTGACCGGCTGGGATTGCCAGAAACGGCCACGCCGCACGCACTGCGGCACTCCTTTGCGACACATCTGTTGTCGGCAGGCGCTGACCTCCGGCAAATACAAGAGCTTCTCGGACATGCTTCGCTGTCAACGACACAGCTCTACACAGAAGTAGACCGGGAGCACTTGCTCAGGGTTTACGAAGCAGCTCATCCGCGCGCCCAATCTCTAAAGATCTAGAAGCGGGACCCGACCGCTGTGCCAACAGCGGCTGCAACCGCCGTCACGGCTGTGCCCCAGGCAATATCAATAAGCGCGAGCTTGGCTGGAAAGTCTTTAATGACCGCAAGGCTGGTCAGGTCATACGTCATGTAGGTGAAGAAGCCGAACAAAGCCCCCAGCATCAGTGCGCGCGGCACGCCGCCCTCATTCATCGCCGGACAGATCGCGAAGATCATCACCCCAACTAGGAACAGAAGGTAGAACGCGCCAGCTGCAACCGTATTGAACGGTTGCGCCAGGAGCGAACCCATCTGCTCGCGGTACAGGCCGAAGGCAATGTAACCGAGCCAGACCATGTCCATGATCAGAAAGACGACGGCGGATGCCAAATACGCACTGATCAGCTTCATCGAACGGCCTCCATACTTGTCATACGTGGCAAGTCGTTGCCTGGGTCACAGCTCAGATCACCTTGTCAGTTCACATGTGCCAGTTCACATGTGTATGGCACGCTTTGCTACAGACTGAGCGGCCTCCTTGACCGCCTCAGATAACGTCGGGTGGGCGTGACACGTGCGCGCTAAATCTTCAGCGGAGCCTCCAAATTCCATAATAACGCCCGCCTCCGCGATCAGCTCGCCTGCGTGCGGACCGACGATGTGCACGCCGAGGATAGCGTCGGACGCCGCGTCGGCCAACACTTTGACGAAGCCGTCGGTGCTCTTATTTACTTTTGCCCGGCCGTTCGCAAGAAACGGGAACTTACCAACCGAATAGGCAATGCCCGCCGTTTTCAATTCTTCTTCCGAGCGCCCGACGCTGGCCACTTCCGGAAAGGTGTAAATGACATTGGGAATAACATTATAGTTCACGTGGCCTGATTGACCCGCCAGAATTTCGGCTACGGCGATGCCTTCGTCCTCGGCCTTGTGCGCCAGCATCGGTCCCTCGATCACGTCCCCGATCGCGTAGACCCCCGGCACATTCGTTTCGTAACGCCCGTCAACGGCGATACGGCCCCGGCCGTCCACGATAACACCAGCTTCATCCAGGCCCAGCCCTTGAGTGAAGGGGGCACGGCCGATTGCGACGAGAACCGCATCCGCCGAAATCGTTTCGGACGCGCCGCCAACGGCCGGTTCCATGGCCACGTTTACGCTCGCGCCAGACTTCACAGCGCTTGTGACTTTGGTGGCGAGCTTAAAGGCAAAGCCTTGCTTTTCTAAGATTCTTTGGAATGATTTTGCGACTTCCAAATCCATGCCGGGCAAGATCCGGTCGAGATACTCAACGACTGTGACCTCAGACCCAAGACGCCGCCACACAGAGCCCAGTTCAAGACCAATCACGCCGCCACCGATGATCAGAAGCCGCTTGGGAACCTTCGAGAGGGTGAGAGCACCGGTCGACGAGACGATCTGCTTCTCGTCGATTTCGACGCCTGGCAAGCGTGCGATATCCGAGCCAGTCGCGATGACAATGGCGCCGGTTTCGAGGGTTTGCGTTACACCATCGCCGCCGGTCACGCTCACTTCGCCCGCGCTGACGACACGACCGGTGCCGTGAAATGCGTCAATCTTGTTCTTCTTGAGCAAGTACGCCACGCCATCGACGTTGCCCTTAACACCCTCGTCCTTGAAGGCCATCATCTGCGCCAGATCGAGCTTGGGTGAGACCTTGATGCCCATTCCGGCAAAGGCATGACCCGCATCTTCAAAACACTCAGACGCATGCAGCAATGCTTTGGACGGGATGCAGCCGATGTTGAGGCAAGTGCCGCCGTGGGCCGCTCGCTTTTCGACGACCGCCACTTTCATACCGAGCTGGGCTGCGCGAATTGCGCAGACATAGCCGCCCGGTCCGGTGCCGATCACCGTCAAATCATAACGTGGCATGAAGACCTCGATTTCAAGATGATGACAGCGGCCGGCGTGCCAGCGAGCTCGGCCAAAGCGCGACATAGGCGCTACGCGTCGCAGGCCCAAACCCGCACAGTTTCGGCAGAGATGGACCAACCCATTGAGCGGCAGACAAAATGAACCAATAAGCAACCGTGGGAAGTGCGAGTCCCGCGATCGTCGTGGTGGCCAGCAATGTGTCCTCCGTCAGCAATCCTGATTTGGCAAGCGCCATGCGCGCGGCTGCACCAACAATAAGATGCATGACATAAATTGCCAGTGACGCCTCGCCGAGGAACGCGAAGGCGCGCCAGCCCCATGTTGATGGCGCAGGCAGCGCGTGGGCGATGCCGGCCACAACAAGCGAACCGCCAAGTGCATAGAGAAGCGGAGTTGCGGTAACGCTGCTGATGGCCCAGCCGGACAGGCACAACACGCCACCCAATCCCGACAAAGCTGGCACCGGCGTTGCGGCCCACCGGCTTAAGAGCCGCGGCAGCTGTTCGAGTCCGAGGCCAAACATCGCAAAATTGAAAATAAACGCTGCAATCCAGGCGAGGTCCGGGCGGTTTGATAGCAGCACAGCCCAAATGAGAACGGCCGCCAGGATTGCCGCTGCCGCAATCGCTTCACTGGCCCCGCCCAAACGCTTCACTGCAAACCAGCCGAGCCTAATGAAGAACAGATGATACAAGAACCAGAAGTGCTCCACGGGCTGCCACAGAATGCCCGCAAGGTCTGCGATGCTAAGCGGCACGTTGGCTGCGTCCGGTAAAACGACTTTGAGGCCAATCCAAATCGCCGACCAGATCGCATAGGGAACGGCCACACCCCAGAACAGCGACTTCGCGAACGAAGACGGCATCTGATCCCGTTGCAGACTGGCCGCATATCCGGCGATCAGGAAGAACAGAGGCATGTGAAATGAGTAGATGATGCCGTCGAGCGTTTGCAGAGCCTCACTCCAAACGAGCCCATTGGTGCGCTCGATGGACCGGCTGGCATGACCGAACACGACAAGCACGATGCCGATCGCCTTGGCATAGTCGAGCCAAGCCAATCGATCCTGAGGTGCTTCAATACGCATCTGCGTCATGGCTTCTTTGCTTCGTGCCGGAATTGGAAGCACGCCACCTAGAGTTCGAGAATGAAGCGCTGAGGATCTTCAAGGCACTCTTTGACGCGAACAAGGAACGTGACGGCCTCGCGGCCATCGACAATGCGGTGATCGTAACTCAGCGCCAGATACATCATTGGCCGCGCCACAACTTGGCCGTCCTTGACCACCGCCCGGTCTTCAATACGATGCATGCCAAGAATGCCGGATTGCGGTGCGTTGAGAATAGGCGTTGAGAGCATGGAGCCATAGACCCCGCCGTTCGAAATGGTGAACGTGCCTCCCTGCATGTCTTCGATCGAAAGTTTTCCGTCGCGTGCGCGCCGGCCGTATTCGGAAATTTGCCCTTCGATTTCGGCAAGGCTCATGCGGTCGGCTTCACGCAGCACTGGCACCACGAGCCCGCGCTCCGTGCCGACCGCCACGCCAATGTGATAGTAATTTTTGTAGACAATATCATCGCCATCGATCTCGCCGTTCACGGCGGGCACATCGCGCAGGGCCTGGATGCAGGCCTTCACGAAAAAACCCATGAACCCCAGCTTCACGCCGTGGCGGCGCTCGAACAGCTCTTTGTATTGCGAGCGCATGGCCATCACGGCCGTCATGTCCACATCGTTGAATGTGGTCAGCATGGCAGCGGTGTTCTGCGCATCTTTTAAGCGGCGCGCTATCGTTTGGCGCAGCCGCGTCATCTTCACGCGTTCTTCGCGTGGGGCATCGCTCAAGGTGGGCGGGATACGCAGTTGAAGTGCCGGCACGCTTGAGGTGGCGGGAACAACTTTCAACGGCGCGGGCGCAGTGACGGCTTGAACCGGCGGTGCCGGTTCCGATTGCGATGCGGCGGTCGCCGCCGCGACTGCGTCTTGCTTCAAAACCTGCCCGCGCTTGCCTGTGCCGGTAACGCTTTCGGCGGCAATGCCAGATTCCGCCAAAACTTTCCGGGCAGCCGGAGGAGCCGGCATCGGTGTGCTTACTGAGGGCCGGGTCTTTGCGACGAGTGCGGGTGCGGGTGTAACCGCGGGTTTGGATGGCGGTGCAACGGCAGCCGGAGACGCTGCCGCCTTGACCGGTTGCCCCGCTGCTTTGCCATTGCCGGCCGCTTCACCCGATTTTATCGAACCAAGAAGCGCACCAATCGGCACCGTCGCGCCTGTTTGAATATCGATGGACCCGAGGATGCCCGACACAGGGGCTGGCACCTCGACGGCGACCTTGTCGGTCTCAAGTTCAACGAGCGGCTCATCAACTTTGACGGCATCGCCTGGCTTTTTCAGCCATTTGCCGACGGTTGCCTCGCTGATGCTTTCACCCAGTGCGGGAACGCGGATATCCATCGTGTCTGAACCTTTTGGTCACGATGCGATATGAAGGTATCGCACCCGGGTTAGTTCGTATTAGCGGCCCGGATTGGCCGTGGTTTCAAACCGTCACTCAACGCCCAAAGCGTCGGCAACGAGGGCCTTTTGTTCCTGCAAATGACGGCTCATCAGCCCTGTGGC
>JANNXL010000474.1:0-1890 GCA_031409575.1 Hyphomicrobium sp. | reverse complement strand
GCCAAGGGCGTTGGCCTGCCGGTGGTCTACGTCGGCTCGAAAACCGGGCGTGACGGCATCCACGGCGCCACCATGGCGTCGGCCGAGTTTGATGAGAAGTCGGACGAAAAACGCCCCACGGTGCAAGTCGGCGATCCGTTCACCGAGAAGCTGCTGATCGAAGCCTGCCTTGAGTTGATGGCGACGGACTCAATCATCGCCATTCAAGATATGGGGGCTGCCGGCCTCACGTCGTCCACGTCTGAGATGGCCGACAAGGGCAATGTTGGCATCGATCTCAACCTCGACGCCGTGCCCCAGCGCGAACCCAACATGACGGCTTATGAGATGATGCTCTCGGAATCACAAGAGCGCATGCTCGTCATCCTGAAGCCCGGCCGCGAAGATGAGGCGGCTACCATCTTCAAGAAGTGGGGCCTCGATTTCGCGGTCATTGGCATCACGACGGACACCGGCCGCATGGTCGTCACGCACAATGGCAAGGTTGAAGCCGATCTGCCGGTTCCGGTGCTCGCCAACTCCGCGCCGATGTATGAGCGCCCGTGGTTCCCGCCGATCGTGCCCAAGCAGGTGCTGCCTGAGTGGGTCAAAGCGCCTGACAGCACACTCGGCATCCTGGGCACTCTGAAAACGCTGATGGCATCGCCCGCGTTGTGCTCGCGGCGCTGGATCTGGCAGCAGTACGATCACATGGTGATGGGCGACACCATTGGCCGCCCGGGTGGCGATGCCGGCGTCGTGCGCGTCCACGGCACCAAGAAGGGGATCGCTGCCACTTGCGATGTGACGCCCCGCTACGTCGCGGCCGATCCCGAGATGGGCACCAAGCAGGCAGTGGTTGAAACCTATCGCAATCTGATTGCCGTCGGTGCCGACCCCATCGCCATCACCGACAACATGAACTTCGCCAACCCAGAGCGCCCCGAGATCATGGGCCAGTTCGTGGCGAGTGTTCGCGGTATGGGAGAAGCCTGCCGCGTGCTCGACTATCCGGTCGTGTCCGGCAACGTCTCGCTTTACAACGAGACCAACGGCGTTGGCATTCCGCCCACTCCCGCGATTGGCGGCGTCGGCCTGGTGCCGGATGTTTCCAAAATTGCGCATATCGGTCTGCGCCGCGAAGGCGATTTGCTGATCGTGATCGGTCGCGAGCAGGGCTGGCTTGGGCAGTCGCTCTATCAACAGATGGCGATGGATAAACTAGAAGGCGCGCCGCCGCCCGTAGACCTTGCCGACGAAATGAAAGCCGGACGCTTGATCCGCGCGCTTATTCGTGAGGCCAAAGTTTCAGCCGTGCATGACTGTGCGGACGGCGGGCTGCTCGTCACCGTCGCCGAGATGGCGCTGGCGGGTGGAGCCGACAGCAACGGAACTGCCGGAGGTTCGGGCCTCGGCGTCGAACTGTTCCCGTATGAAGGCAAACTCCCCGCCCACGCGGCGTGGTTCGGCGAAGATCAGGGGCGGTACGTCGTGGCCGTGTCGCCTGAACTCGCGGAGGAAACTTTAGAGCGCGCAAGGCTGCTCGCGCTCCCCGCCCGCATCGTCGGCCGCGTTGGTGGCGATGCGCTGAGTTTAAAGGGCGAGACGGTGTTGAAGCTCGCCGATTTGCGGGCCGCGCATGAGGGGTGGATGGAGAAGTTTATGGGTGGGTAGGAGATGCAGTCATGGACCTCAAAATTTCAGCTAAAACGGTATCTCGTCTGTGAAGGCCTGATTGAGCTTGGTATCGATCCGTCAAGCCTCGTTTTTGTCCGCGTGCGAGATGTTCAGTCCGCGCTTCAGGCGGGGCTCGAAGGGGCACGGTGCGCAGCCCTTGGCACAGTGATCATCGAATTGTGGGGCGAGACGAGCGCTTACGATCTGACTGCAAGCCGTCGTCTTGCGCTGGCC
>JANNXL010000473.1:0-4758 GCA_031409575.1 Hyphomicrobium sp. | reverse complement strand
CTGAACACGAAAAAAAGGGCCACCCGATTGGGCGGCCCTTTTTTGTATAGTGAGTGAGGCAATTGACGCTCTTTAGAGCGAGCAGAACGCTCTTTAGCGCGAGTAGAACTCGACCACGAGGTTCGGTTCCATCGTGACAGGATACGGAACATCGGTAAGCGCCGGGATGCGGTTCATCTTGGCGGTCATCTTGGCGTGATCGGCTTCGATATAATCCGGGATGTCGCGTTCAGCGCTTTTCAGTGCTTCCAGAACCATCGGCATCTGTCGCGACTTCTCGCGCACTTCAACCACGTCGTTTATGCGTATGCGATAGCTCGGCACCGTCACGCGGCGGCCATTGACCGTCACATGGCCATGGCTAACGAACTGGCGGGCTGCAAACACCGTCGGCACGAACTTGGCGCGATAGACGAGCGCATCGAGACGGCGCTCTAGCAGGCCGATCAGCTGTTCCGAAGTCGAACCCTTGAGGCGCGCCGCTTCCATGTAAAGGCGCGAGAACTGGCGCTCTGAAATGTTGGCGTAGTACCCCTTGAGCTTTTGCTTGGCCTTGAGCTGCTGGCCAAAGTCCGAGAGCTTCGACACGCGGCGTTCGCCGTGCTGGCCGGGGCGGCTTTCGCGTTTGTTGAGCGGGCTCTTGGGGCGGCCCCAGATGTTCTCGCCAAGGCGGCGATCAATCTTATGTTTGGCGCGGATGCGCTTCGTCATCGTCTGGCACTCCATGTGTTCATGCAGCCTGTGCCGGTATTGACACAGACGTGGAGCGTCCCTTCCTCTGCCCCGGGACCGAAATCCGGAAGGCCGACAGGTTTCAGTCCGACGGGACTAAAACCACAGGTGCGCAAAAGCAACGCGGGCCCAATGGTCCCGCGTAACTGATCGGTGTGGTAGCGAGGCCCACCCGCCCCGTCAATGGGTTAACTCACTTGTTTTAGGGGGCCGGGGCCGGCACTGCGGTCGCAGGCAATGGAGCAGCCTTCGCTGGCGGGACAGCAGCGGTTGCCGCCGGAGCAGTTGTCGAACCTGTCGCAGCCGGGGCCGGGGGTGCCGCAACCGTCGTGGGCGGCAGCTTGGGTCCGGCATCGACGTACTGTTTGATCTTGTCCTTCACGGCCTGCTTCTGTTCTTCCGTGCAAGTGGTTGGTGGAGCCTTGGTCTCCACGACCGTTACTTCCTTGCTTTCGCCCTTGCCGTCTTCCGAGGGTCCCTCGGTGACCTTGATCTTCCCCGTCAGCAGCATCACGGTGGTCAGGTGCAGCTGGTTGATCCAGAGCTTCTGCTGGTCTGTCCAAATCTTCTTGTCGATTTCGCGCTTCATCAGCGAGCGATGATTGAGCGACTGATCGTCGGGCAAGTTGCAAACCTGGGCATGCGCTGAAATGCGCGCCACGCGAACCACTTCCTTGGCGACGTCCATCGGCACCATGACCGACTCTTTTTTCGACTTATCGACCACAATGACGTTGCCATCCTTGTTCGAAAACTGGGCCGGCAGCATGCCCCAAGCGTAGTTCATCACCGCTTCGACCATCTTGTCACTTGGACCGGCGGCCGCTTCGGCACGCGCCTGTGCGACCGGGAAAGCGCTTGCCAGCGTCATTGCCCACAGTCCGACCCAACCCGCTGTCTTCATCATCCGCATCTCGCAACTGCCCCTATTCAAACTGGTCTTTTTGTTCGATCTTTTCATTGTATTTATTTGATTTTGAGCCGGACTAAGCGGGAACATTCCTGCACACCCGCCGGCATTGACACCCCCGCACGGGGACTGGCCCTGCCACCCCCCGGTGAACTGTGGACTACGCCTGCCGTCATCGCGGGCATCGCTCGGCTTAAAACTTGGCCACATAATGGCGGCCTATGTGGACGAGTTGCGTCTAAGTCCCTTGCCGCGGCTCAGCGTGGCAACTATGCCACGCAGTGTGCGCACTTCCTGCTCGGTCAGTCCAGCCCGTGTGAAGAGCGTTCTGAGGTTGCGCACCACGGCGGGGCGTTTGTGCCCTGGATTAAAGAAACCGGCTTGGTCGAGCTCCCCTTCCAGGTGTTCGAAGAAGCCGATTTGCTCTTCTTTGGTGGCGGGGCGGTCGTCGCCGAGGTTAAGGCCGGGCTTTATGGGCGTCTCAAATGTCGTGACTCGGCCGAGCGAGGCATTTGCGCTGCCGCGCATCCACTCGTAACCAAGAATGAGAACGGCCTGCGCCAAATTGAGTGATGCAAAGCGTGAATTGACCGGAATCATCACGAGCGCATCGGCGTGTGCGACCTCATGGGTTTCGAGCCCATTGCGCTCGCGCCCGAACAAAATGCCGCAACGCTCGCCGCGCGCAATGCGCGTGCGCATTTCTTCAATCGCTTCGAGCGGTGTCAGCACCGGCTTGCGCAAATCGCGCTGACGAGCCGTGGTGGCGCAGATCCAGTGCAGATCGCCGAGCGATGCATCGAGTGTTGGATAGGCCGCCGCATCATCGATCACGTAGTTGGCACCCGATGCCGCGATGCGTGCTTTCTCGTTTGGCCAGCCATCGCGAGGGTTGACGAGCCGCAACTCATCGAGACCAAAGTTCGCCATGGCCCGCGATACCATTCCGATGTTGTCGGCAAGCTGTGGCTCCATGAGAATGACAGCCGGCGTCTCACCTGAACCGGCAACAGCCTGACCCTGGATGTGCGCGCGCCGGATGCCATGCCGCAATTTGCGCAGCACGCGCCGGGCCCAAAACCAATAGTTCTCCCCACTCCAAGTTTTTTCAAGTGCTGCGAGTTCAGGGGTCGAGAGCGTTGCATCGCCCAGGCCCAGCAAGCGCACGCTGCCATCGCCGACGATGATCTCTTTCTGCGCGGCGATGAATTGGTCCAGAGAGTGCAAGCCTTGCGCCTCCGTGCGCCGTTTGCACATTGGGCACGTCACGTCATCGGCTTCACAGCGCAACTCGGCGCAATAGGTGAGGATGGGTTCAAGCGTCTCACGCGTCAGACCGGCGACCGCGAGCGCTTCAAGACCCTGATCAATTGTCTTTTCATGGCAGGCCTGCACAACGGCAGAAACGGCAAGCCCCGCACCTTTAAGATGCGGCTCACCAAACCTGCTGGCACCCGTTGCTGTCACCACCTGCACGTCCACGTTCTATGCCTCGCGTTCTTATACTGTGTCCGGTGCATACGCGCCTTTTCGTGTTGCAGCAACGAATGGCTCACACAGACGTGAATGCCGCTTCATATCCCTGAAAAAAGGCCCTGCGCCCTTTGTCTTTTGGCGGGCCAAACAACCGCACCAGCACATCCGCCAGATCAATTTTGAAACCCGCTCGCAAGGGCCCGCGTAGATCTGATCATGCATGCACATGACAACGCAGACACATCGAAACACCCCATAAAATCAGAACAACTCATCAGGAGATCATTAAAATGAACAAGCTCATCCTCGCTGTTGCACTCATCGCTGGCGCTGCCACCTCGGCCTTCGCCGCACCCGCCACTTTGACTGAAAAGGCCACCAGTGACCTGATCGGCGCCGGCCTGCGCGGCATCACATCAAACCCGACCGCCATCCCCGAAGATTACAGCCTCGCCGGCAAAGTGATGCGCGATGCCCCCGGCGTGCGCGGCGCTGGCCGCACAGCCATGCCGACCGCCAAGCCCTTCTCGGGCAGCCTGTCTGACAAGGCTATGCGCGATCAACTTGGATCTTAATGCAACTTAGCCTCACCGATGCGCGTTACCCCTCGCGCATCGGTGAGGAGATTCATTTGACACCCTCACTCTAAGAACCCGCACAAAGGAGACGGCCCATGAAAAAGTTCATTCTCGCTCTCGCACTGCTCGCAGCAGCTGGCGGCAATGCCTTCGCTGAAGATCTCTCGACCAAGGTCATGAAGGACACCCCAGGAGTGACGACCGGCGGCTCCACCGTCGATCCAACTGCCAAGCCAGAGTCCGGCAGCTTGTCTGAGAAGGCAATGAAGGATGCTCCCGGAGTAACAGGTGGCGGCACGACTGCTGCCCCGACGGCAAAGCCAGACTCGGGCAGCCTGTCGGAAAAGGCCATGAAAGACGCGCCTGGCGTCGCCAAGCAGTAAGAGGCTCACTGAGAGAACTGCGATTTGAACGGCCTGCAGCAACACCTGCGGGCCGTTTTTTTTAGTGAAAGCGCACGGTCAAGGCTTGTCATCTGGAAGTGCACGCTCCAATATCGCCGCATATAGAAATTCATTTCCAAACGAAGCCATTTCACGATGCAACTTTATTCCGACCCGCGCGCCGTCGTGGCCACCCACAATGCTGTTTGGGAAGCAGGCGACCTCGAAACGACTCTTTCGATGTTTGCCGAAGACGCCATCTTCATGGTGCACGCAACGCCCGAGGGGACACAACATGCAGGCCTCTGGCAGGGGCGTGAGCAAATTCGGGGCGCGTTGACCTATTTGCGGAACACGGTTGAATATATTCTCTACCGGCCGCGCATCGTGAGTTGCGAAGGCGAGCGCGTCTACGTCACCATCGAATTCAAATCACGGCATCGCGCCAGTGGTGAACGCCTCGACTTTCGTTTCCGGCAAGAATTTACCGTTCAAAACGGACTGATCACGCGGTGCGACGAGTTTTATGATGCCGCAATGCTCGCGGCCTTTATGCGCTTGTTTGCAGCTGGCAGCGGTCCTGCCGTTGGCGAACCATCGGACACCTGACGGATCGGGGGCCGGTGCGCAGATGCCGCCCCGTCTTGGGTCCGGGCCATCTTGTTGCACTGCAAAAGCC
>JANNXL010000472.1:0-4246 GCA_031409575.1 Hyphomicrobium sp. | reverse complement strand
GCTTTAAACCAACCGCCGTTTTTGCAACCGGTGCCGGAACTTCGACAGGGCAGACGGGCGCGGCCAGCAAAGCTTCCGAAATTCTGTCGGGTACACTAGACGCAGAAACAGGTGCAGAAAAAGCTGTGCTCACACCCACGCTCGGAGCGGGTGTAGCGCTTGACGGAGCAGGCTCGAACTCAACCGGATCCCCAGTTGGCGCGGCACCGGGGCGAAAATTCCGCCATGACGCCCATGTGCCTGGCGCTTGCGCGTTGGAAGCTGCCGTCGATGCAGACGGCGCCTTGCCATTGCTTTGAACCGGCGGAGTTGGGTTCAATCCTGACGTCGCACCGTCGTCCAAGAGATCGTCAAGTGCATGATCGCTGAATGAGCGCGGTGGGCGCGAAGGAGCGGGTTTCTCCACTGACTCAGCAGGTGCAGGGCCTTGCAAAGCCGTGGTGCCGATCGCTCCGGCAAATCGATCAGCGGGTGGCAAGAGCCGCCCATCGCGGTCCTGCGATTCAAAGGGCCTGCCCGTTGGATTGGGTGTCTCGAGAAGCGGATTGACGGCACGCCTGTCCGGCCCATTCCGGGCACCTGACGGATCGTCCGCAATGATTTTGCGGATGGACGCCAATATCTCATCCATCGAGGCTTCGCCTGATTTATCCCCCGCGTTGTCCGATGTGCTCATCGTCTGTGCCTACTTGCATCCCCTCGACGTTTGTTGACCAGCCCCGCGCCGGTGCCTGAGCTTTGTGGGGCAGCTAACCCCTTCCGCTCCGTTCCGTCTCTAACATTGCCCCGGCGGACTGTCACACTCCGGCCGAGTATAAGGTGCAATGTCATGGAGTACCAAAGCAAAAACCGCCGCCGCAACGTGCATCTAGTTTCTGCTACCCTGAAGTATTTAAGGCTTTTTTCCTGGCTTCACGCTTTCAGCGACCTCGATGTGGAGTGCTTTTTCGACCATTCGAGGCATGTTATCCGAGAGCCACTGGCGGAGCATGGGGCGAAGCAATTCAGCGGTGGCATCCTCGATTCCCGCGCCCCCGGCGTCCGGTGCGCTCAGTCCATGAGCAGAGGCCTGCTGGTTTTGACCTTCGGCGGCCCTGAGCGCTGCGGTCAGGCTTTGTGGCGCAACCCCAGGTGCGACGGGGGCGTACCCGGCATTATGCCCGTTTAAACTCGCGCCGTTCAACATGAGACCTGTCAACGGCGGCGGCACGGTCGAACTCACGGCAAGAGTTGCAAAACTTGGTGAGGCCTGACTCACAGTTTGTGGTGCAGAAGGAGCCGGAGCAGGTGCTGCTGCCGGGCTGGACCCACCGCTAAACATCCGGCTGAAATGTTGATCTTTGAAAGGTACCATCTCGCGAGCAACATTCTTTGTGTTCACTTCAGGTATGGCGTCAGATGCCGGCCAAGCACTGGCACCAGCCGTTTCGGCTGGAACCACATCGATCGCCGGCATCACAAACACCGGCGTGACCGCGGGATTTTGTTCAATAGGCGGTGAATCGGCGCGAGCAAACGGACGCAGAGCACTGAGCGACTGGTGAGCGGCACCTGTCTCACTGCGCTCATGAAAAGATGCCCCGTTCGCCCCATGGATTGATGCATTGGGAAGCGGAAACTCTGGATGCGCACGCGATCGCGCTTCGTCATCCAGTTGAGGTGTTGCGCGAAGGGCGTCGAGGAGCTTGGCGGCTGGCCCGTTTGTTTTGTCAGATGTTCCAGTTGTAGAGGACGCCCGGAACATGGACGGCAGCTCAAAATCGGCGGCGTCTTCTACGCCAAGCTGTTGGGCTCCGTTGCCCGGTTCGAGACCTGAGCGCGGTTTGAAATCCAATGAAATAGCGTCAGCCGGCTCTTCGGCAATAATCCTGCGGATCGAAGCAAGGATTTCCTCCATGCTGGGCTGGCCGTTTTTTTCGGTCATGTCCATTACGCAACCTCTTACACAACTGAACGATCACAATCAGTGCTGGCGCAAGAGCAGACGGTTCTGCCGTCTACTGGACATCCCACTCTTCGCTGAACCCGCCCCACCGGTCATTCAACGAAATACGTCCCTCACCCCGTGTGTGGCCCTGGAGCCGCACGACAAGAATGTTATTTAGCATACAAGGCAACCGTGAGGCAAAAGGAAGCTGCATCTATTTTTCACGAAAAATTTTATGTGAGGACCGCGCGGTTTGTGCTGCTGGAACATTCAGTTCCAAGGTTATCACCGGTCAAATGAGCCAAATGGTTGCGAGACCCAGAAACGCAAAAAAGCCGATACAATCGGTGACCATGGTCACAAAAACCCCGGACGCTGGAGCGGGGTCAAGATCCCAGTGATCGAGTGCTAGGGGTATCAAGATCCCGGCAAGGGCCGCGGCAAATAAATTGACGATCATGGCCGCCCCGATGACAGCGCCGAGCGGGCCAGAACCGAACCAGACAAACACCACTGTCGCCATGATTGCCGAGAGCAAGAGCCCATTAATCAAGCCAACGCAGGCCTCGCGCGTAATCACGCGCGTGGCGTTCAATGCGCCAAGCTTTGCCGTTGCCAGCGCCCGCACCGTAACCGTCATGGTTTGCGTGCCGGCATTGCCCCCCAGGGACGCCACGATTGGCATCAGAACCGCCAAAGCCACCATCTGTTCAATCGTGGCATCGAACGCCTGAATGACCGACGACGACAAGAGCGCGGTGCCGAGGTTGACAACGAGCCAGGGCACACGCGAGCGCGCGGTCTGCATCACGCTGTCAGCCAGGCTCTCAGTGCCGCCGACGCCACCGAGCTGCTTCATGTCTTCTTCGGCTTCGTCTTGGATAACCTCAACCACGTCATCGACGGTGACAACGCCCACAAGCCGGTTGTTTTCATCGACGACCGGGGCAGACACCAAGTCATAGCGTTGAAACTGGCGGGCCACTTCTTCCTGGTCTTCCGTCGCAAGTACAGTCTTGCGGTCGGGATCCATTATCTCTTCGACGCGAACCAGCCGCTTCGCGCGCAGCAGCCGCGACAGTTCAACACTGCCGCGCACCCTGAAATTCGGATCGACGACGAAGATCTCCTGGAACGTGTCGGGCAGGTCGTCGCTTGCCCGCATGAAGTCAATCACTTGACCTACCGTCCAGAATGGGGCCACAGCCACGAATTCAGACTGCATCAGGCGGCCGGCTGTCTGAGGCGGATAGTCTAAATTTCGCTGCAGGGCCGCGCGATCGCCAAGCGTAAGCTGGCTCAAAACGTCCTGCTTATCACTCTCCTCGAGGCTTTCGAGCAGGTAGGCGGCATCGTCCGAATCGAGTTCGGTAACGGCCTTCGCCAGCAGTTCGTTGGGCAGCGCTTCCGACAACTGGTCGCGAACGGTTTCGTCGAGTTCCGACAAAACTTCGTAGTCGAACGAAGCGCCGAGTGCTTCAATCAACTCAACGCGCTGGGCTGCCGGCAGCAGTTCGATGAGTTCGGCAAGGTCGGGCGCTGGCACATCCTGTACCAATAGGAGCAAGCGATCGTGCTGGCCAAGTTCAAGCGCTGCAGAGACTTCCCGCAGCAGATCTGCGAGCGGGCTCACATCGGCGTCGTTGTCACGGGAACCCGTGCTGAGATCTGTCATTGAAACCCCACAATCCGGGCTCAACACGAGCGTGCGATTCAGTGAATTTTGTAGCCGCTTAGCATACTGTTCCGACATGTGACACGGCGGTACTGCGCATGTCTGAATAAGGTTCGCGCAAAAGTGCTAAGCTCAGCTGCACCCTTGTTTTATACGCTCAAACATTGCAGTTAGAGGTGTACAGTGAACCTTTCCGGCGCGGCGGCGCTTGCGCGACGCCAGTCCGGCCTTGCGTCCGTGCGACGGAACCTCGAAAGCTGGCGGTCGTCATCCGCAAATGGCTCTATAAGGAAACAGTAGTCTGTCGATGAGACGTGCCATGACACATGCATGCCGCGCTGGTTTGGCGGCGGCAGCCTTGGTGTGTCAGGGCGCGGCGGGTTTGGCCCAAGCCCCCGCAGACAGCGTCATTGTGCCGTTGCCGCCCGGCTGTGAGAACCGCCCGGATGCCTTGGGCTTGTCGCGTATTGTCGAGATCGACACAAATGGCGGGCCCCGGTTCGGGCACAGCCAATACAAAGATGTCGATTTTCTGCAGGACGGCGAGATCGTCATCACGTTCGACGATGGCCCTATGCGCCGCTACACTCAGCGCATTCTCGACAAATCATCGGCAGAGGCAGCGGTGGCCGTCGTACCAAGTT
>JANNXL010000471.1:0-6731 GCA_031409575.1 Hyphomicrobium sp. | reverse complement strand
GCCACAAGCAGGCGCGCCAGCCCCACACGGCGTTTTTGCCCTGCCGACAGAAATGCCGTTGGGATACTGGCCAGCGGTTCGAGGTTGAGTTGCTCAAGCGCTTTCGAGACAACGGTAGCCAGGCTTTCACGCGCATCCGGGCCCTCGTGCAGATACGCCCCCCAAAAGCGGAGATTTTCAGAAACCGTCAGGTTGGTTTTGATGCCGTTTGCGTGCCCCACATAGTGGCACTGCTGCGCCACGTCGCGATCGCCGTCTCCACCATCCAAGTGAATGTGCCCGCCTGAAGGTGTGATTAGTCCAGTGACGGCCCGAATGAGCGTGGTCTTGCCAGCCCCGTTTGCACCCGTCAGCAAAACGGCTTCACCGGCTGCAACGGTTAACGACAGGTCCGAGATGATCGTCCGGCCACCGCGCGCAACGCTCACGTGTTCGAGTCTCAGTTTCAACGGCCGGGCACCTGAAAAAATTGGAGTTTGCACGAAGCAGAGGCGGATTGCCGCAAAACTTAGCCGTTTGGGATATGGCTTGACGCGGCGGCGCCCTATATAACCTGAAACAGCGCCTCATGTGCGAGGCGCATTTCAGCTTTCGCTTGCGCAAAACAGGGGAAACTCTGCCTCCGGCGCTCCGGCGGCGCGGCGTGGGAGGGGCGGCTCAAGCCATGGCCAATGTGCCGGGCTTAGGACTTGCACCATCCCAAAACCCGTTATTTTCGGAGGATCGACCGTGAGCGCAACGTCCAAAGCCATCGTGGCTGTGAACTCCCTCGATAGTTTCAAATGCCGTAAGACCCTGAAGGCAGGTTCCAAAACCTATACCTACTATTCGCTGCCCGACGCCGAGACGAACGGTCTTACAGGCATCTCCAAGCTTCCCTATTCGATGAAAGTGCTGCTTGAAAACCTGTTGCGCCACGAAGACGGCCGCACTGTTACCAAGGCTGACATCCAAGGCGTGTCTGAGTGGCTTGACGACAAAGGCAAGGCTGGCAAAGAAATCGGTTTCCGGCCTGCCCGCGTTCTGATGCAAGACTTCACCGGCGTTCCCGCTGTTGTCGATCTCGCCGCCATGCGCGATGGCATGACACAGCTCGGCGGCGACCCGGCGAAGATCAACCCGCTGGTGCCGGTCGATCTCGTGATCGACCATTCGGTCATCGTGGATGAATTCGGCAGCGCCAAGTCACTCGGTCAAAATGTGGCACTTGAATATGAGCGCAATCTTGAACGCTATAACTTCCTGAAATGGGGCCAAGGCGCGTTTGACAACTTCCGCGTTGTGCCGCCCGGCACCGGCATCTGCCATCAGGTCAATCTGGAATATCTCGCGCAAACCGTTTGGACCTCCGACGGACCCGGTGGCACAACGGTTGCCTACCCCGACACACTTGTTGGCACCGACAGCCACACGACGATGGTCAACGGGCTTGCCGTTCTTGGCTGGGGCGTCGGCGGAATCGAGGCCGAAGCGGCAATGCTTGGCCAGCCGCAATCCATGATGTTGCCAGAGGTGATTGGCTTCAAAGTCACCGGCAAGCTGAGTGAAGGCGTTACCGCGACCGATCTCGTGCTGACCGTCACGGAAATGCTGCGCAAAAAGGGCGTGGTCAACAAGTTCGTTGAGTTTTTCGGACCCGGCCTCGACGAATTGACTCTCGCCGACCGGGCGACGATTGCCAACATGGCACCGGAGTATGGCGCCACCTGCGGCTTCTTCCCAGCCGACGCAGAAACACTCGCGTATCTGACCATATCGGGCAGAGCCCAGGAGCGGATTGCGCTGGTCGAGGCCTATTGCAACGCTCAGGGTCTCATGCGAACGCCTGCTTCGCCCGACCCGGTCTTCACAGACACCCTGGAGCTTGATCTGACCTCAGTCGTGCCTTCAATGGCTGGCCCGAAACGCCCGGAGGGCCGTATTTCTCTCGGCAACGTCAAACCGGGCTTCGCAACCGCACTTGCCGGCGAGTACAAAAAGCCCGGCGAGCTGGAAAAGCGCGCGAAGGTCAATGGTAAGAGCTTCGACATCGGCCACGGCGATGTGGTGATTGCGGCGATCACAAGCTGCACCAATACATCGAACCCCAGCGTGCTCATTGCGGCCGGCTTGCTCGCCCGCAACGCAGTTGAAAAGGGCTTGAGCGTCAAACCTTGGGTGAAGACATCACTTGCGCCAGGATCGCAAGTCGTTGCGGCCTATTTGCAAAAGGCCGGTTTGCAAACCTCACTCGACAAACTCGGATTTAATGTGGTTGGTTTCGGCTGCACCACCTGCATCGGAAACTCCGGGCCACTCGCCCCTGAGATTTCAGCTGCCATCAACGAAAACGGTCTCGTTGCTGCCGCCGTCCTCTCGGGTAACCGCAACTTCGAAGGCCGCGTCAGTCCCGACGTTCAAGCCAACTATCTCGCTTCACCGCCGCTTGTGGTCGCCTATGCGCTGGCCGGAAGTGTGCAGCTCGATTTAACGGCTGAACCTTTGGGCACCGGCAAAGACGGTAAACCGGTTTTCTTGAAGGACATCTGGCCGTCGTCAAAAGAAATCCAGGCTTTCATTGCAGCCAACATCACGCGCTCGCTGTTCGTCGAGCGCTACGCCGATGTGTTCAAAGGCGATGCAGCTTGGCAGGCGATTAAGACCAGCACTGGCATGACGTATGGCTGGAACAATCGCTCCACCTATGTGCAGAACCCGCCGTACTTCACGGGCATTTCGCCAACGCCCAAAGCCATTCGAGACCTCGTTGGCGCACGTATACTGGGATTGTTCGGCGACAAGATCACAACCGACCACATTTCTCCGGCCGGTTCGATCAAAGCAGCGAGTCCGGCTGGGAAATATCTGATCGACAATGGCGTCAAAGCCGCCGACTTCAACCAGTATGGGACGCGGCGCGGCAACCACGAGGTGATGATGCGCGGCACGTTTGCCAACATCCGCATCAAGAACTTCATGTCCAAGGACGACAAGGGTGCCGTGAAGGAAGGCGGCTTCACAGTCCATCAGCCTTCGGGCGACGCGATGCCGATCTACGACGCTGCGATGCGGTATGCCCAAGAGGGCGTGCCGCTGGTCGTATTTGCCGGAATTGAATACGGCAACGGCTCATCGCGCGATTGGGCCGCAAAGGGTACAAACCTGCTTGGCGTCAAGGCAGTGATCGCGCAATCATACGAGCGTATTCATCGCTCCAATCTGGTTGGCATGGGTATCGTGCCGTTCGTGTTTGAAGAAGGCACGAACTGGCAATCTCTTGGCCTGAAGGGCGACGAGATGGTCACCATTCGCGGGCTTGCAACCGTCAAACCGCGCCAGCGCATGATCGCCGAAATCACCGATGGCAAAGGCAACAAGGTCGCGATCCCCATCATCTGCCGGATCGATACGCTGGATGAGATCGAATATTACCGCCACGGCGGGATCTTGCCCTACGTGCTGCGCAACCTCGCTGCTTAGCGGCTCTGCTCCGGCCCAACACTATAAAAAGGGGAGCGGTTCATTGCGGACCGCTCTTTTTGCTTTTGGAGTACCCCGGCGAAACCCAGGGATTGCAGCAAACGTACGTTAAACTTGATAGACTGGCGCGGGCGCTGGTGAATATTTGCTTAGGGCTGCAACGCTGCCGCCATAGGAGTTCGGAAATGAGGTTGCGATGATGTTCTTATTGATCAGACGGCTGGTAATGTCTTCCGGTCTCGCGATTGCCGCAATAGTCGCGATGTGCCTGCTGCCGGCTGCCGCCGAAGATGCGGCAGACCAAACCGGCCCGCGTCCAATTAATGCAATCATCGAGCTGTTCACCAGCCAAGGATGCTCATCGTGCCCGCCAGCCGACGCACTTCTTAAAACCTATACTGAAACGGAGGGCGTCCTTGGACTTGCGCTGCCCGTCGACTATTGGGATTATATCGGCTGGAAGGACACGCTGGCCTCACCCAAAAATACCGAACGGCAGCGCGCCTATGTGCGTGGCTTCGGCCATGGCCCGGTTTACACGCCTCAGGCCGTCATCAACGGCATGACGGAAGCCCTCGGCTCGGACAAAAGCGCGATCGATCGCGCCATTCAAAAGTCGTCCAAACTTTTGGCAGACCGCCGCGTTCCGGTCGGCTTCCGGCGACAGGATTCCAATCTGGTTGTGGAGACCGGAGTAGCGCCAGCCGGCTCCACCATCGAGCAGGCTACGATCTGGCTTGCTGTCTTGAAAAAGTCGACCGTCGTCGACATCAAGCGCGGCGAGAATAGCGGCAAGTCGATCACGTATTCGAATGTGGTTCGCTCCATGACGCCGGTTGGCGTGTGGAGCGGCAAGCCGGGCGTATTCCAATTCACGCTTGGTGCCATGATGGACCCAGACACCGAGGACAGTGTGGTGCTCCTGCAAGAGGGGGCCAACGGCACGGGCGCTATCGTCGGCGCGGCGTGGCTTAATCGTTAGGCAACGAGACCGCGTTTCTTGAGTAGGCCCTCCACGGCAGGCGGGCGGCCACGGAACGCAACATACGCCTCGTGCGGATCGCGGCGGTTACCTGCTGAATAGATATAGGTCTTCAATCGCGCTGCCGTTTCCGGATCGAAGATGTTGCCTGTTTCTTCGAACGCGCTGAACGCGTCTGCGTCCATCACTTCCGACCACAAATAGCTGTAATACCCCGCAGCATACCCGCCCATGATGTGCAGGAAGTGCGGCACGCGGTGCCGCATCACGATTTCCTTCGGCATTCCGATTTTCTGCGCCAGTGCGGTTTCGATCTTAGTTACATCAATGGCCTCGCCCGGACCTGCCTGATGCAGATCCAAATCGATCAACGCAGACGCCGTGAACTCAACGGTGGCAAATCCCTGGTTGAAATTACGCGCCGCGTGCAGTCGCTTCAAAAGGGCGTCCGGAATGGGCGTTCCCGTGGCGTGATGACGGGCGAAGCGTTTCAAGACCGGGGCTTGCGATAGCCAATGCTCATAGAGCTGCGAGGGCAATTCGACGAAATCCCGCGACACGTTCGTGCCGGCAATACCCGGATATGTCACATCGGATAGAAGGCCATGCAGCCCATGGCCGAATTCGTGGAACAAGGTTCTTGCATCGTCAAATGACAGCAAAGTCGGTGCGCCATCTGCCCCGCGTGCAAAGTTCATAACATTGACAATGATCGGACGCGCACCGCCTCTAAGCTTGTGCTGCGTACGGTAGTCCGACATCCACGCGCCGGAGCGTTTGGAGGGCCGTGCAAAGTAGTCGCCGAGAAAGAGTCCAACATGACCGCCGTTCTCTGAAACAACTTCCCAAGCGCGCACGTCGGGATGGTAGCGCGGCACATCCTGCCGTTCTTTGAAAGACACGCCGAATAGCCGCGTTGCCGTATCGAAGGCGGCTTCGATCATGCGTTCGAGGTCGAAGTAGGGGCGCAGTTCACCATCGTCGAGGTTAAAACGCGCAAGCCGCTCTTTTTCGGCAAAATAGCGCCAATCCCAAGCTTCAATTTTGTGGTTTTCACCTTCATCTCGGGCACGCGCCTGCAGGGCATCACACTCTTCCGACGCGCGCTTGACCGCTGCTGGCCAGACTTTGTTCAACAGATCCCGCGCTGCATCGGGCGTGCGCGCCATGGTGTCGTCCAGCGCATACGCGGCATATGACGCATAACCGATCAGATGCGCCAGCTCGGCGCGAAGTTTGACGACTTCGGCAGCAATGTCGCAGTTGTCTGTTGGGCCGCCGTTGTCGCCCCGGGCAATCCATGCCTTGAAGGCTTCCTCACGCAAATCGCGGCGCGATGAAAACTGCAGGAAGCTCTCGACACTCGACCGCGACAGCGTGATGGCATGAAAATCAGGTGCCCCCAGCGCAGCGGCGGTACGCTTTGCGGCGGACTTCACGCCTTCCGGCAGACCCGCCAAGTCAGCGGGCGTGCGCAACATCAGGCTCCAGGATTGCTCATCGGCGAGGACGTTCTGACTGAAACGCGTGGTCAGTGTTGCCAGCCTGGAGTTGATTGCCGCGATCCGCTTTTTGGATTTGGCATCTAACTTGGCGCCGGCACGCACGAACGCCGTGTGTGTGCGATCTAAGATGCGTGCATCTTCCTCGCTCAGTTTGAGATCCGCCTGCCGCCGCTTCAGATCTGCGACACGGGCAAACAGCTTCGCATTCAGATAGATTGAACTCTCGTGCGCCGACAGAACAGGCGCTATATCGCGCTCGATCGACTGCAAATCGCCGTTGGTGTCAGCTCCCGCGAGATTAAAAAATACGCTTGCAACCCGGCTCAACACGCGGCCGCTTTGCTCAAGCGCTTTGATCGTGTTGGCAAAGCTCGGCCGTGCCGGCGTTTCAGCAATCGTCGAGATTTCATGGCTGTGCTGCCGCAAAGCGTCTTTGAAGGCAGGTGCAAAATGATGTGGAGCAATCCGGCTGAACGGAGCAATGCCGAAAGGTGTTTTCCAATCAGTCAGCAGCAACGGATTGACTGCTTTGCGCGCCGTTGATTTCACCCGCGCTGGCTTTGTGCTCACGGCTGGCTTTTTTGCCATGTCTATGAGTCCTTCAAATCGTTAGGTGCAGGCTATGATGCTCCCTACGATCACTATGACAAGCCGGTTCAACGTTCAGGGACCAGCGCACAAGCGAACGGGCCGGTTGGGGGAACCGGCCCGCTGCTTGAAGCTTGATACGAACACAACAATTGGAGTTGCGACAACAGGAGATTGGGGAGAAGGGAAGTGTTGCC
>JANNXL010000470.1:0-9333 GCA_031409575.1 Hyphomicrobium sp. | reverse complement strand
GCTGCATGGCCAGAATGCAGGCGAAAACGCCCAGTGTCATGGCCAAATAGATCGCCATATAGATCAGCACCGCCTGCAGACCTGCTTGCGTTCCCGCTGCCAGACCCACAAGCGCAAATCCAATATTGCCGATCGACGAGTACGCCATCAGGCGTTTGATGTTGGTCTGGCCAATAGCGCCGAACGCCCCCAGCAGCATGGAGGCAATGCTGAGAACTATGATGATCTGCTGCCACTGCGCCACGAACCCGGGAAACGCTCCGGCCAAAACACGGATTAGAAGCGCCATGGCCGCCAGCTTGGGAGCGGCAGCAAAGAACGCCGTGATCGGGGTGGGCGAGCCCTCATAGACGTCAGGGGTCCACATGTGGAACGGCACCGCCGAGACCTTGAAGGCCAGACCGACCATGAGGAAAACGAGGCCCACGATGAGGCCAATGTTGCCGCTTGCAGCGGATGTAGCCACGCTCGCGATCACCGGGAAACTGGTCGACCCGGTAAATCCATAAATCAGCGAAGCCCCGTAAAGCAGCATGCCGGACGACAGCGCGCCGAGCACAAAGTATTTGAGGCCAGCTTCGCTGGAGCGCACGTCATCGCGCCGGAAAGCCGCCAGCACGTAGAGCGCAAGGCTCATGAGTTCGAGGCCGAGATAGAGAGAAATGAGATCATTGGCCGAGACCATGATCATCATGCCGATCGTCGACAGCACGATGAGAACCGGAAGTTCGAACTTCATCATCTTGGCATGACGCAAAAACTGGAACGACATGGCCAGCGCACCGGCTGACCCGATCAGGATCAGGATCTTCATGAAGCGGGCAAAGGCGTCGGTGACGTAAGCGCCATCAAACAGCGTCTCCGAGGCTTCCGGCGCACTTGCAATGAGCAACGCCGCGGCAGCCAACAGCCCGATCGCCAGCCAGCCGTTGGTCTCAGCTGCCGCGTCGGTTTCAGGCTGAAACGCGCCGAACATGAGAAGCGCCATGGCACCCACGGCGAGCAGCAATTCGGGAAACAAAGGCGCGTAGGTCATGAGCGCAGACATTCCGGATCAGTCCTTTTTCGCGTTCACTCTTCGCATTCACTGGGCCAATTGAGCGGCAGCGCTGATGGCCGTTTCATAGTTCGAGACGAGTTTGGCAACACTCGCCGCCGTCACGTCGAGCACGGGAGCGGGATAGACGCCAAAGAACAGGATCAATGCCACTAAGGGGAACAGCACCAGCATTTCACGCTGCGACAGATCCTGCAGGCCTTTCAACTTGGGTTTGGTCATCTCGCCAAAGATCATGCGCCGGTAGAGATAGAGCGCATAGGCCGCCGACAAGATCACGCCGAGCGTTGCGAACGCCGCAACCGTCGTGTTGACCTTGAATGCGCCGAGCAGCGTGAGGAATTCTCCGACGAAGCCCGACGTGCCCGGCAAACCGACGTTCGCCATGGTGAACACCATAAAGCACACGGCATAAAGCGGCATGCGCTCCACGAGCCCGCCATAGGCTGCGATCTCGCGCGTATGCGTGCGGTCGTAGACAACGCCGACGCAGAGGAACAAGGCAGCCGACACCAGCCCATGCGACAGCATTTGGAAGATGGCGCCATCGATACCCTGAGCCGTGATCGTAAAGATGCCCATGGTCACAAAGCCCATGTGCGCAACGGACGAATAGGCGATCAGCTTTTTCACGTCCTCCTGCGCTAAGGCAACCAGCGAGGTATAGATGATCGCCACGATCGACAGCGTGAACACGACGGGCGTGAGGTCTTGGCTCGCAAGCGGGAACATGGGCAGCGAGAACCGCAGGAAGCCGTAGCCACCCATTTTCAATAGGATCGCCGCCAGGATCACAGAGCCGGCCGTGGGCGCTTCAACGTGTGCGTCGGGCAGCCACGTGTGCACCGGCCACATCGGCATCTTGACAGCAAACGAGGCAAAGAACGCCAGCCATAGCCACCACTGCATATCGGCTGGGAACTTGGTGGTCATAAGCGCCGGGATGTCGGTCGTGCCGGCAAAGCCGTAAATCGCCAGCATTGCAACCAGCATCAAGACGGAACCGAGCAGCGTGTAGAGGAAGAACTTGAAGCTCGCATAAACGCGCCGCTTGCCGCCCCAAACGCCGATGATCAGGAACATCGGGATCAGGCAGCCTTCGAAGAACAGATAGAACAGCATCAGATCGAGCGCCGAGAACACGCCGATCATAAGAGTCTCAAGCGCGAGGAACGCGATCATGTATTCCTTGAGATTGCCTTCGATGCTCTCCCAGCTTGCCAAAATCGCAAACGGCATGACGAACGTGGTGAGGATCACGAACAGCATGGATATGCCGTCGACACCCATTTTGTATTTGAAGGCACCCAGCCAGGCCCGGTCTTCGAGGAACTGGAAACCGGGGTTGGTGGTATCAAAGTTGATCCAGATCAGCAGCGACACAGCAAACGTGATCAGTGTCGTCCACAAGGCCACCCAGCGGATGTTGCGCACGGCCTCCGCATTCAGACATGCGATGAACAGTGCGCCCGCCAGCGGCAGGAACGTGATGATCGAGAGAATCGGCGTTGACGGCGTGAGCATCATTTCACACCTCCGCCAGCATACATGAACCATGTGAGCAGCAACGCGATCCCCATCAGCATGGCGAAGGCGTAGTGATAAACGTATCCCGTTTGCCAGCGTGTCACGCGGCCCGATGCCCAGCCAACGCTGTTGGCGGTCCCATCGATGGTGCCATCGATTACCGCGCCATCGCCACCCTTCCACAAGGCGCGGCCGATCCAGAATGCCGGGCGCACGAAGATCGCGTCATAAAGTTCGTCAAAGTACCACTTGTTCAAGAAGAACAGATACAGCGGCTTGAAGGCCCGTGCGGTGGCGGCCGGCAGCCACGGCTCTCTGATGTAGTAGACGTAGGCGAGCACAAAGCCCGACAGCATGGCCACGGTTGGTGCCCATGGCACCCAATGCGGAACCTCGTGCGAATGATGCAGAATATCCTTGCCGGGCAGCTCAAAGATCGCGCCCTTCCAGAATTCTTGGTAGTGATGCCCGATGAAGTATCCGGTGAACACGATGCCGGCGAGCACGGCGCCCGTTGCCAGCACGTAGAGCGGCACCAGCATCACCTGCGGGCTTTCGTGGGCGTGATCGAACGTCTCATGATCGGCGCGCGTTTGGCCATGGAACGTCATGAACATCAAACGCCATGAGTAAAACGACGTCATGAACGCGGCGATGACTAGCAGCCAGAATGCATAGTTGCCGGGCGTGTGACCCGCATACGCGGCTTCAATGATCGCGTCCTTGGAGTGGAAACCCGCAAAGCCGCCGAGGTGCGGAATGCCGGCGCCTGTAAGTGCCAGCGTGCCGATCAGCATCATGGCCCAGGTGATGCGGATCTTCGAGGCAAGCCCGCCCATTTTGCGCATGTCCTGCTCATGATGCATGGCGTGGATGACAGAGCCTGCGCCCAGGAACAGCAAGGCCTTGAAGAAGGCGTGCGTGAACAGGTGGAAAATTCCGGCCGTGTACGCGCCAACACCGCAGGCCACAAACATGTAACCGAGCTGCGAGCATGTCGAATAAGCGATGACACGCTTGATGTCGTTTTGAACAAGCCCGACGGTTGCTGCAAAAAACGCCGTAATCGCGCCAACGAACGTGACGACGTTCAGCGCCGTGGGCGAGAGTTCGAACAGCGGCGACAGGCGCGCGACCATGAACACGCCGGCCGTCACCATGGTGGCGGCGTGAATGAGCGCAGAAACAGGCGTCGGCCCTTCCATGGCGTCGGGCAACCAGGTGTGCAACAGGAACTGCGCCGACTTGCCCATTGCCCCCATGAACAACAAGAGGCACAGCGTGGTCATCACGTCGAAGTCGTTGCCCAGGAACGGCATGGTCTTGCCGGACATAGTAGGGGCGGCGGCAAAGATGGCGTCAAGCGAGATGGTTTTGAACAGTGCGAACACGCCAAAGATGCCGAGCGCGAAGCCAAAATCTCCGACGCGGTTGACGATAAAGGCTTTGATGGCCGCCGCATTGGCCTCGGGCTTTTTATACCAGAAGCCGATCAGCAGATAGCTCGCGAGCCCCACGCCTTCCCAGCCGAAAAACATCTGCAGGAGGTTGTCGCTCGTCACCAGCATGAGCATGGCGAATGTGAACAGCGAGAGGTACGCGAAGAACCTCTGACGGCTATCGTCTTCGTGCATGTAGCCGATGGAATAAAGATGCACGAGCGCCGATACCGTCGTCACCACGACCAGCATGACCGACGTGAGCGTATCGATCTTCAAGGCCCAGTTGGATTCAAGCTCACCCGACGTGATCCAGCGCAGCACGCGCACGGTGCCTGGTGCTTCGCCGCCGAGCGCCACCTGCGAGAACACAACCCACGACAGCACGGCTGAGATCATCAGCAATCCGGTTGTGATGAGTTCCGACGGCCGTTCGCCGAGCACGCGCCCGCCCAGGCCCGCGATGAGCGCGCCGAGAAGGGGCAGGAAAACGATTGCGATGTAGATCATGTTTTTGCCAGTGGTGAGTAGTGAGTAGTGAGTAGTGTTACCTACTGACTACTGACAACCAACTACTCACCCACCTTCACCCCTTCATCATATTGATATCTTCAACCGCGATGGAGCCGCGGTTGCGGAAGTAGACGACGATAATAGCAAGACCGATGGCCGCTTCGGCCGCCGCCACCGTGAGCACAAATAGCGCAAAAATCTGCCCCGTGAGATCGCCTAGGAAGTGCGAGAACGCCACAAGGTTGATGTTGACAGCGAGCAGCATCAGCTCAACGGACATCAGAATGATGATCACGTTCTTCCGGTTGAGGAAGATGCCGAATATGCCCAGCGTGAACAGGCACGCGGCAACGGTGAGGTAATGGGCGAGACCAATTGTCATTCCGCAGCCTCACTTTTCCGGCGCTTCCACACCGAATGCCAAGCGGCAGCGCAGACGTATCCGCCCAGTGCAACGCCAGCAGCGACAAGGGCGATGAGGCTTTCCATATAATGGTCTCCACCGCCAAACGTGAACGGGCTGATATTCATGCCGATGGCGCCACCCGCGCCTATGAGCAAGAGAAGTGCGCCCAGCACGTAATGGCCCAACACGCGGCGATCCACGACCGCAAAACCCATTCCGGTCAAAAGTGCAACAGCGTAGGGCCAGTAGCGGAGCCAATCGATGGGCGCGTTCGCATCGGTCATTCCGCAGCCTCCTTCGTGGCCGGAGCGGGCGGCATACCGGTGCCGCCAGACGGCACCTTGATTATGTCCAAAGCGGTCGCCGGGCCGCGCGAAACTTGCGCGGAAATGGATTGACGCTTGACGTTTTCGCGTGAGCGCAACGTAAGCACAATCGCGCCGATCATGGCGACCAGCAACACAAGCCCGGACGCCTGGAAGAAGTAGACATACTTCGTATAGAGCAACTGCCCGATGGCTTCGGTGTTGTTGATATTCGCTGGGATCGCCGCTGCTGTCGTTTTTGACAGACCCAGCGATACCCCGCGCGCCGTGAACAAGGCGACCAGTTCAGCCAGCACCACGCCGCCGACGGCCAGGCCGACCGGTGCGTTCTTGATGTAGCCGGCTTTCAATTCGGCGAAGTCCACGTCGAGCATCATGACGACGAACAAGAACAGCACAGCGACCGCGCCGACATAAACGATGATCAGCAGCATGGCGAGGAATTCGGCGCCCAGCAGCACAAATAATCCAGCCGCATTGAAGAACGTGAGGATAAGGAACAGCACGGCATGCACGGGGTTCTTGGCCGTGATCACCATCGCAGCCGAGGCGACGGCGAGCGTCGCGAACAAATAGAAAAATGCTGCCGTCAATGCCATGCCGTGTTCCGCCTTACAGGTGTCATCCTCGGGCTTGTCCCGAGGACACAACCCTTCGCCGCCTCAAGCCCTTCAATCGAGCCCGTGGCCCGACCGCATATTCATCAACCGTCACCCCCAGCCGCCCAATGGGTCCTCGGGACAAGCCCGAGGATGACACTTGTGGGTGTGATGGACCGTCACCTTTAGATGCTCCGCTTTTTGCCCGGCGGCCAATTGCCGGTTGCCGTCCCTCACCTAAACTCTGCATCCGCAGCGAGGTTCTGCGCGATCTCGCGCTCCCAGCGGTCGCCGTTCGCGAGCAGCCGGTCCTTGTCATAGAACAGCTCCTCGCGCGTCTCGGTTGCAAATTCGAAATTCGGACCCTCGACAATGGCATCGACAGGGCAGGCCTCCTGGCACAGCCCGCAATAAATGCACTTCGTCATGTCGATGTCGTAGCGCGTGGTGCGCCGTGTGCCGTCGTTGCGGCGGGGGCCTGCTTCAATGGTGATCGCCTGTGCCGGGCAGATCGCCTCGCACAGCTTGCAGGCGATGCAGCGCTCTTCGCCATTGGGATAGCGGCGCAACACATGCTCGCCGCGGAAGCGCGGCGATAGCGGGCCTTTTTCGAACGGATAGTTGAGCGTCTTCTTGGGCGCGAAGAAGTAGCGCATCGTGAGCCCAAAAGTGCGCACGAACTCCAAGAGGAACAGCGATTTGACGCCGCGAGCGAAACTCATGCCAGCCCTCCAAAATGCAGCACGCTGGCGACAACGACCACCATGGCAAGCGACAGCGGCAGGAACACTTTCCAGCCAAGCCGCATCAGCTGATCGTAGCGGTAGCGCGGCACCATGGCCTTGACCATGGCAAACATGAAGAACACCAATACGCACTTGCCCATGAACCAAAAAATTCCGGGCACCGCGTTCAACGGCCAGATATCAGCGGGCGGCAGCCACCCGCCCATGAACAAGATCGTCATCAACGCGCACATGGTGGTGATGGCGACGTATTCGCCGAGCATATATAGCAGGTATGGCGTCGAAGAATACTCGACCATGAAGCCGGCGACGAGTTCGGATTCGGCTTCCACTAAATCGAATGGCGGGCGATTGGTTTCAGCCAGTGCCGAGATGAAGAACACAACAAACATCGGGAACAGCGGCAGCCAGTACCAATCGAGCATGGAGCCGGGCAGGCCGGCTGCGGTGCCGAGCCCGGTTTTTTGCGCGTTCACGATCTCGGTCATGTTGAGTGAACCCGCACACAGCAACACCGTGATGATCACGAGCCCAATTGAGACTTCATAGGAGACCATCTGCGCCGCCGAGCGCAGCGCGCCCATGAACGGATATTTCGAGTTCGAAGCCCAGCCGCCCATGATCACGCCATAGACGCCAAGCGACGAGAACGCGAGCAGGTAGAGCACACCGACGTTTAAATCCGAAATGACCCACTTGCCCCAGCTATTTTCGTTGATGGGGATCACAGCCCAGGCGGCGAGTGAGAACACAGCGGTGGCGAGCGGCGCTAAGAGAAACACGCCTTTATCGGCGCCGGCCGGAATGAGTGGCTCCTTGACGGCGAATTTGATCAGGTCGGCGAACGATTGCAGCAGGCCGAACGGGCCAACCACATTGGGGCCGCGACGAAGCTGAACGGCCGCCCAAACCTTGCGGTCCATCAAAAGCAAATATGCAATGACGACCAGGAGCCCGACCAGCATCGCGAGGCTCAACCCAGCCGTCGTCAGCAGCCAGATGCCCCAGGCGTAAAAGGTGCTGAGTGTTTCTTCAGACATCATCACTCTGCCTCACTTGCACGTGATTGGCTCGAACCCATCCACCAAACCCCGTCATCCCGGCGGAGGCCGGGATCCGTCCAGCAAGCCGTTGTGCACTCGTCAACTCGAACCCTGCACATCTAGAGGAGTCGATATCCATAGTTGACCGGATCCCGGCCGTCCATGCGTTCGCATGGCTTCGCCATGACGCCGGGATGACGAACTTAGGGGAATCTTTTTCCGCGTACCTTTGATCAGCTACCTCCATCACTCCGCCGCCTTGATCTTCGGTGCAATGGCCGCCTTTTTTAGCGCGCTCATTTCGGCCATGACACTCGACGCGCGCGCAATGGCATTGGTCAGATAGAAGTCTTTGACCGGCGAAACAAACGCAGCGTTTGCAACTGGCCCCGCCAACTTGGCGAGTGCGGAAACGCTGTCACTGGACGAGCCACCAGCTGCCCCTCCCGCAACATTCAACCGCGCCAGCACAGGTGCCGCCTTGTACATGGCGGCCCGGAGCTGCGCGAGCGTATCATACGGCAGCGTCTTGCCCGTTTCAGCTGACAGCGCGCGCACAATCGTCCAGTCTTCCTTCGCGTCACCGGGCGGGAAACAGGCCGCAATCGTTTGCTGCACCCGGCCTTCGGTGTTGACGTAGGTCGCGCTCTTTTCGGTGTAGGCGGCGCCCGGCAAAATGACGTCGGCACGGTGGGCACCCTTGTCGCCGTGGCTGCCCTGATAGATCACGAAGGCATCGCCCAGTGCGCTGAAGTCAATCTCGTCGGCGCCGAGAAGATAGAGCAGGCCGAATTCTTTTTTCGCGGCGGCTTCGAGCATCGCATGCGCGTTGAGCCCGCCTTGGCCGGGTACAAAACCTACGTCGAGTCCGCCCACGCGCGCAGCGGCCGTATGCAGCACGTTAAAGGCGGACCAAGCGGCATCCTTGCCATCGCTGATCGTGGCCGCGAGTGCTGCCGCCATACTTAGAACAGCAGCGCCATCGGCTCGCGTCAGCACACCCTGGCCCACGATCACCATCGGATGCTTGGCGGCTGCCAAAAGTTTAGCGAACGCGTGATCGCCCTTGGCGATGCGCTCCAGCGTTTCGGGACCGGCCCCTAAGAATTCCGAAGGATAGGTCAGCGCAGCGTTCTCGCCGATGACACCAACCTTCAAGCCGCCCGTGCGCCAGCGCTTCAGGATGCGCGCATTCAACACGGGTGCTTCCAGACGCGGGTTGGAGCCCACCAGCAGGATCACGTCCGCCTGTTCGATGCCTTCGATGGTCGCGTTGAACAAATAGCTGGCGCGCCCCAACGCCGGATCGAGCTTGGTGCCATCCTGCCGGCAGTCGGTATTTTTGGAGCCAAGCCGCGTGAACAAATCTTTTAGCGCGAACATGTCTTCACAGGCCGCTAAGTCACCGGCGATGGCGCCCATACGGCGCGGATCGGTGGTCTTGAGTTTCTGCGCCACGAGATCAAACGCCTGCTTCCACGATGCCGGCTGCAAGCGGCCATCGCGGCGGATATAGGGCTGATCGAGCCGCTGCGTGCGCAGGCCATCGGCGACGTGCCGCGTCTTGTCGGAAATCCACTCCTCATTCACGGCATCATTGTTGCGCGGCAGAATACGCATCACTTCGCGCCCGCGCGTATCGACGCGGATGGCCGATCCGACCGCATCCATCACGTC
>JANNXL010000469.1:0-4366 GCA_031409575.1 Hyphomicrobium sp. | reverse complement strand
GTGACGACCCTCACGCTTGGCAACAATATTGCTCAGGGAAACGTCCCGCAGGCTGTCGTACCGGCCGGGCAGTGGCAGCAAGCCCAAAGTTTGGGAGCGTGGTCTCTTGCCGGGTGCTCCGTTGCTCCCGGCTTCATTTTCGAATGTTTTGAGATTGCACCTCCGGATTTTCAGCCCTGATACCAGCCTTTCGGCACACATGCTGCACGCCAGCATTTAAATTCCGGCCGGTGTGCGGCCGGGCGAACAAGGCCAAAAGTTGTCCACGAGTCATTGTGTCGATTGGGTTGCTCTAACTCTCTGTAATTGCGAATGAGTTTTGTGAAAGTTCAATTCTTGCCGGGCTGAGGCTTTGGCGCGCTTGCTGGCCTAGGCCGACTCACCATTCTGTTGGGGGTCAAGAGGTTAGGCGGGGTTTACGGGGGTTGCCGGACATGAAGGCCCAAGTTTCGGGAAGCGTTGGTTCTGGACCGTTGTTAAGCGCGGTTTTCGTCGACTACGACAACATTTATCTGTCGTTGAAGCGGAAAAGCGAAGAGGCCGCAAAGCGGTTTGCAAAAGATGCTGTGCTCTGGATCAAAGAGATCGAAAGCGGCCGTCTGATTACTCTCAACGGCGGAGCGACGGATACAGCCACGCGCCGCATTGTCATGAACCGGTGCTATGGCAATCCGGTGCCGCGCCGCAACGGCAACAACAACTCAACTGACATGAATTCTTTCCCGTTTGTGCGGCATCATTATTTGCGCGCGGGCTTCGAAGTGGTCGACTGCCCGCCCTTGACGGCTCAGCTAAAAAATTCAGCCGACATCCGCATGGTTATGGATGTGCGCGACCTGCTTGACCACAGGACGCATTTTGACGAATTCGTTCTTCTGTCGGGCGACGCAGATTTTACGCCGCTGCTGCATCGCTTGCGGGCGCACGCGCGCCGTACGATTGTATTTGCCAACGACCATACTGCAGCCCCCTATACGGCTCTGTCTGATGGAGAAGTGCGCGAGCAGGATTTGATCAACTTGCTCTTGGAAGGCCGCCTGGGCGCCCAGGCTGAGGGCAACGAACAGGCCGCCATCATAGCCGCGCCGCGTCAAGCGTTCGATGCCGATGTGCTACGCGCCAACATTGTCCGCGAAGTCGTCGGTCTGGTTCGCTCTGCCGGCCAACCGGTTCCACTCGAAGCGCTCGCCGATCGCGCTGTGCGCACGCTCGGTCATGACAAGACGGTGGGTTCAGGCTGGGCCGGCATGGGTGGCTTCCGCGAATTGCTGACCGCTGCCTTGCCAAATGATATCCGTCTTACAGACCAGCCACCTTATTTTGTGTTCGATGCAGCGGGTCGCCAGGATGCCTTGCGTCAAGAAACGGTGCGGCAGGCTGCCGTGGCCCCAATGCCGCGCGCAGAATTGCGCCGCGAGATCGCTTACGAGCCGACACGCGAGCCCCGCATTGAAGCGCGTGAGCCGCGGTTTGATCAGCGCGTGGCGCCGCAGCAAAGTCTGAGCGCTCCAGCACCAGGGAAGTCAGAACCAGCACCTGCCGCAGCCCAGATGCAATATGCTTCAATGCCGTCAAGCCCGCCTGTGCCTCAAGTTCGGGCACCCGTCCCGCGTCAGCAGTTCGGCTCGCAGCCAACTGATGTGCCGCCGTCGCGTCCCGCTGCTGCGGGCGTACAAAGCATGATCCAACAGTCGATCGCGCGCATCCATGAGGCCTGCCAGGCCCCGCCGCTATCACCGCCGGAATACCGGGCATTGTTCGAGGTTATGGCCGAAGAGATCAACACGAACAATCTCACCGGCAACCAGACCTTCGTAAACATCGAACAGCGCGCCCGCGACCTCGGCGTCGAGTTGCGCCGCGACGACATCCGCTTTGTCCTTGACGTCGTCAGCGAACCCGATCCGTGGTTTGAACAGGGTGCTTCGGCGAATTTATTCTCTAGCCGCTTCCGCAACTTCGTGGTGGCACGCTGCCACAGCCAGGGGCTCAATCTATCGGCCGATGAACTCGATTTGATCGAGGCTTGGTTCGGCGGTTCGCCCGTGGCGCAGCGCGCTGCGCCCGCTCAAACGCAAGCACCTGAGCTGGCGCAACAGCACAGGGTACCGATGGCGCAGCCATCTGCACCCGCTGTGCGCGCGCCGCAGATGCCTGTGGCTCCGGCCGCGCAAGGCGATAACTGGTGGTCGCTCGACGAAGGCCGCGAGCATGTCGCTTCGGCTAGGGCTGCCGCACTAGACGAGGAATTCCCCCGGATCATCCGGTCGCGGCTACGCGGCTAGCAATTTGCAGGGTGGCTTAAGCAGACGCGCGCGGGCGCGGCATCAGGGCGGCAAGGCCGTCGCTGAGCCGGGATTGAGCGATGAGCGCATAGCCTGTCACGCAGGCGGCGAGCAGGATGGCGGCCGCCATATGACCTGCTTTTCCGGCACCTTCCAGCATCAGGGCTGAAGATACGACCACGGCCGCCACGCCGGCGAGCCAGGATGTCGCCGCACTGCTGATGGCGGGGAGCGCGGGGTTAAGCTTGCCTGCCCGCCATACAATATAAAGCAGCGATGCGAGTTCTCCGCACACCCCGGCAGCAGCCAGCGTCTCAACGCTGTGATTGTGCAGCGCCAGAAGTAGCGCTGGCGGCAACGCCAGTGCGCGGATCAGGCCCGCCACCAGGAACGGCCGCGTCTCGCCGTTTGCCATCACCGCCATACCCGGCACGACTTGCACCATGCGCAGCGTCCACATCAAGGCGAGCCAGGCTGTGAGGCTGCCGAGCCCCACATAATTTGCTCCAAATGCGAGCGGCACGATGGCACCTCCGGCGGTGCCGAATACGACGAAGTAAAGCGCGGCTGCAAGCGCCGTCACGCTGCTCAAGCTGGCATAACGGTTGGCGAAGGCGCGCGCATTTTCGCGTTGGGATGATAACAGCGGCAGCATAAGTGCGTGACCAACCTTCGCGGCCACAAGAGCCGGCACCATGGTGACGAGAAACGCGACGGAGTATCCCGCCAGAGCTTCCATCCCATAGAGTTTGCCGATGATCAGACGGTCGCCCTGGTAGACCGCGAACAGCGGAAACGCGCTAAGCCAGATAGGCCAGCCGAACGCAAGCAGCTGGCGCAGAACGGGCACATCGGTCGCGAGTAAATAGGGGCGTTTTGCAACGGTATGAGATGCGACCACATAAGCCAAGGCTTGCGCGAGCGAAACGCCTGCGACGGCAGCATAGCTTGGAACGGCGATGAGTGCCGGAACGATCAGAGCCAAGGCTGCCAGTTGCGGCACGGTCTCGGTTAAGGCTTGCGGCCAGTTATTCAATTCGCGCTGGGCCACGCGCACGTCCAGATGCACAAAGCCCTTGATGAACGGCACCAGCGCGATGAGTTCGAACGCCTGCTGCGCTTCGGCAATATCGAGAAACCGGCAGAAGGGTCCACTGGCCAAATACAACACGAGTGCCGTCAAAACGCCCCGGCCGATGAGAATCGTATGTGCGGTCGCAGCAAAGCGCGGGGCATCGCCGCCGGGTGCCTGCACGACAAGACGGTCGGCCCCGACGTCCGTCATGTTCTCGATAAGCTGCAGCACCAGCGTGAGGGTAGCGGCGATGCCGAAGTCACCCTTGGCGAGCATGTGTCCGATGATGGCGTTGCGGATGAATGAGCAGATCTGCGCCACTGCAAATCCGGAAAACAGCAGCGCACCCTGTGACGCGACGCGCCGTGTAAAGGCACCTGCATCGGCGGTTGGCGCCGCGCTGATCTGCGCTGCGCTATGCGTCACGCCGGCCTCCGCCTGTGGTGGCGCGGTGGCGATGGAACGATGCGAGCGGGCGGGCCGCCACGCGTCCCGCGATTTGCCCAATGCGGTCGCCGGACAGCCGCACGAGCGCGCACGTTGTCTGCATCCAGCGGGGAGCGAGCGCCGCGCTCCATTTATCCTGGAAGGCGCGCTTGGCGTCAAAGAATGCGGCGCTCTTATTGCCAGCTGACAGATGCGCGAGGTGGAAATCGATCACATAAGCGCTGTAGCCGGCCATCGCTGCGTTGAGGCAGATATCGGCGCCATAAAAATGAAAGCCTGTCAGATTGCGCGAGAAGCCAATGCGAGCAGCCCGGCGCACCACGATGAAGTTTTCATCCAAGCTCATGACACGCGCAGGTAGGTGTCCGGTGTGCAGATCAGCCCCGTGCGGGTCAGTGATGCGCAGCGCGAGTTCGCCTGCCGTGACGCCTCCGGCATTGCCGGCAAGCGCCCAATCGGGATCTCTCGCAGAGAGATCTGCAAGCCGGGCTTCGAGTGTGAGGCGGTCATCGCTCAATAGACGCACATCCTGATGGCAAAGTAGCACGATGTCGCCGCG
>JANNXL010000468.1:0-18382 GCA_031409575.1 Hyphomicrobium sp. | reverse complement strand
TCTACCTCTTTCAGTCGTGCCTCCGTGGCGATGCCGCCGCCGAGCCGGGCAATCCGCGCACGCGCTTTCGCAATGGGATCGGTTTCATCGCGGCGCTGAGATGCACGAGCGGGTGCACTGGTTGAGTTCGCGTGACCCTGATAACGATAGGTCATTATTTCAAGCAGAGTTGGGCCGCCGCCCTGCCGGGCCTGATCAAGCGCCGTTGCGGCCGCCGCTTGCACCGCACGCACATCAAGTCCTTTGACGTGCACGCAGGCAGTGCCGGCGTCGCGTGAACGTTGATACAGCGCTGTCGGTCCCGCCGTGCACACGCCAAACTCAGGCGTGGCCACTGAAGCATTCTCGACAACGAAGACGAGCGGCCAACGCTGAGCGTGTGCCGCTTCGATGCCCTCTAAATGCGTTTCAGACCCCTCGCCGACAGCCCAGATGGCAGCCTGTTGCGGGCCAGCGTTCGCGGCCAGACGGGCTGAGGTCTCACTCAACTGATGCCGCAGCTCCGATGACGGCTTGTGCGCGCCAACGGGTTTCAGAAGCTGCATATGAAGCGCGGCGCTGGCCGTCGTTACCGCTGTGTCTGTGTCCTGAGACATGAGCGCATTCATAAGCAATTCGGGTTCCACCCCCCGGGCCAGCATGAAACCGTGCGGACGCGACGAGCTTATGAGCACTTCATCATCTGACCTTGCCGCAAGTGACACACCAGCCGCGACGGCCTCTTGCCCAATCGCCAGAAGCGGCAAGGCTGCGATCTCTCCCATGGCATAAAGCTGGGCTGCCTTTTCTTCAAAGCGGCGGATCAAAAGCATGAGCCCATAAGCGCGCAATTCTTCAGCTTCACTCCAGTGGAAGCTCTGCTCGGGATGCACACCATTGAGATGCTCAGGCATCGTTCGGGTCTTTGTGTCGTAAGTCGGGGAGCACGTAAACGCCGCAATGAACATGTGCGGAGCGGTCACTAGCCTGCGAAAGATGGCCAGAGTTTAACGGTGTTTACGGGCGCGTCGAGCCCAAATGACCACGTCGCGGACCGGTTCAGCCGTTGCGATCGTCCAAGATCAGCTTATCGCCGGGTGCAACGAACCCCAGCACATCGCGGGCAATCTCTTCGACAATATCGGCGTTGGGCAATTCGGGCGCGAGTAGCGCCACATCACGCTCAAGCTTCGACCGCACAGTCTCGAGGCTTCTGATCTCAAAGTCCAATAGGCTGGACCGCTCCATCAGTGCTTTTCGCGCCTCGAGACCGTGACGGCCATAGATTGAATGATGCACAAACAAGACGGTGAGCCCTGAGCAGCAAAGCAAAACCGAGAGCTGCGGGAGCCGCTTCATTTACAAATCATTTGATGTTGGACGCAGCACAATTGGTTCGAGGCGACGCGAGAAAAAGTACCGGGAACTCGTGGATCATGCGCGCTGCACGTTAAACGCTGGTAAATCCGTGACCGATTGCGGGAAGTAATTTGGGCGCAATCCAGGTCGCTCGACCTGGTGTCCGGGGTGTGGTGCAGCAGTCTTTTCACACACCCAAGCCTCCGGCAATCCTTAGGCGGTTCAATCTTGTGCTGCGCCGCACCAGCGCATGGTTACCAATCCGTAAAAAAACCCGGTCACATTTGGTGTGGCGAACACACGGTACTTTTGTCCGGTCTGTGTACAATTTCACAGGTCAATGCACCGCAATTGCAGCGCGGCCGATAACGCTGCGCGACCCGCTCAGAGCCCGCCTCAGTCCTAACGTCTCGTGTGAGAGTTGCCAGTATGGCGAAGACATCATTTTCGTTACACGAAGCCGCTGACAGGATCGCCTTAGAGGGGTGGGCCGACGCTTTCTCAACACCGATCACATACGGGTTCCGCGCCAGTGACAGCTTGAGCTCGAACTTTGTAAGGCTCACAGCGTCACAGATCACAGCTGCTGAAAGCGCGCTCGAAATGTGGGCGGATGTGGCCAATATCAGGTTTGAGCGCGCCGCGGCTGGCTATACGAACTCTGCGACGATGCTGTTCCAGGGCGACACGGGCAATGGCGCCTACGCCTACGCTTACCATCCAGGCGACCGCTGGAGCGGCGACTTGAGCGGCGACGTCTTTATCAACCCCTCCAACGGCGATTTTTCCGATAACTCGCTTGGCTCCTATGAGTTTATGGCGGTCATGCACGAAATCGGTCATGCCATCGGCCTTGATCACCCCGGCGCATACAATGGCGGCAGCCCAACATACGCGGCAGATGCCGAATATGCCGAAGACAGCCGGCAATACAGCATTATGAGCTATTTCGACTCGTACAACACTGGCGCCAATCACGGCTACACGTTCGCCAGCTCACCGCTCTTGCATGACATCGCTGCCGCTCAGCTGCTCTACGGCGCGAACATGACAACGCGGACGGGCGACACGGTCTATGGATTTAACAGCAACGCCAACAGGGATGTATTCCACATCACGTCTGCGTCCCAGTCCGTCGTGTTCTCGATTTGGGATGCAGGCGGCAACGACACGCTTAATTTTTCCGGCTACACCAAAGGCTCTGTCATCAATCTCAACGCCGGCACGTTCTCAAACGCCGGCGGATTCACGAAAAATGTTTCGATTGCGGCCGGGGCAATCATTGAAAATGCGATGGGTGGAACCGGCAAAGACTACATCAAAGGCAACGAGGTGAGTAATCGCCTCTACGGTAACGGCGGCGACGACACTCTAACTGGCGGACTTGGCAGGGATGTCATGTACGGCAGCGCGGGAGCCGACGATTTTGATTTCAACTCAATCGCCGAAACCGGAAAAACGGCCAATACGCGGGACGTCATCAAAGACTTTACGCACAACGCCGATGACATCGATCTGGCAACGATAGATGCCAACGGCGCCGCTTTTGGCAACACAGCGTTCAAGTTTCTGAGCACAAAGGGTGCTGCGTTCACCGGCGTGAAAGGTCAATTGCACTGGTCGCAAATCAATGCCACTGGCACCGCCAATGACAAGACCATCGTCGAAGGCGACATCGACGGCGACCGCCACGCAGACTTCCAAATTGAAATCAAAGGGCTCGTCACCTTGTCGAGCGCCGACTTCATTTTGTGACTCGATGTGACGCCAGGCGCACCGATCCCGCTCTCACGCGCCTGCCCCAGCCCGCACCACGCTGCGGCCCGCATAGTGCGCCACATCGCCCAATTCGCCTTCGATGCGGATGAGCTGATTGTACTTTGCCAAACGATCCGAACGGCACAACGAGCCGGTTTTGATCTGCCCGCAGTTCGTGGCAACAGCCAAATCGGCAATGGTTGAATCTTCGGTCTCGCCGGAGCGATGCGACATGACTGCAGTGTATCCCGCGCGTTGCGCCATGGAGACCGCATCGAGGGTTTCCGTCAGCGATCCAATCTGGTTGACCTTCACCAAAATCGAATTGGCGATACCATCCTTGATGCCGCGCGCCAGCCGCTCGGTGTTGGTGACGAAAAGGTCGTCGCCCACCAGCTGGCAGCGCTTGCCAACGAGTTCGGTCAGCGCCTTCCATCCGGCCCAGTCGTCTTCAGCCATGCCATCTTCAATGGAGATGATGGGGAAGCGGTTGACCAAGTCTTCGAGATAGCGCGCCATGGCACTGCCATCGAGCACCTTGCCTTCGCCGTGAAGGTTATACTTGCCGTCCTTATAGAATTCGGTTGAGGCGCAATCGAGCGCCAGCATCACGTCGGAGCCGGGCTTGTATCCGGCCTTTTCAATCGAACGCATGATGAAAGTCAGCGCTTCGTCGGCGCTCTTGAGGTTGGGCGCAAATCCGCCCTCGTCGCCAATCGACGTCGAGTGGCCGGCGTCCTTCAGGCCCTTCTTGAGCGTGTGGAAAATTTCAGCCCCCACGCGTACGGCGTCGGCGCAGGTTTCGGCCGAGACCGGCATGATCATGAACTCTTGAATGTCGATCGGGTTGTCGGCGTGCATGCCGCCGTTGATGATGTTCATCATCGGCACGGGCAGAACATGCGCCGAGGCGCCGCCGACGTAGCGATAAAGTGAAAGTCCGCTTGCCAGGGCCGCAGCTTTAGCAACAGCCATCGACACCCCGAGAATGGCGTTGGCGCCCAGCCGCGCTTTATTCTTTGTACCGTCAAGCGCGATCAAAGCGGCGTCAATGCCGCGCTGGTCTTCCGCGTCAGAACCCGCAATCGCATCGAAGATCTCGCCGTTGACGGCATCGACCGCCTTCAACACGCCTTTGCCGCCGAAGCGCTTCATGTCGTCGTCGCGCAATTCGATGGCTTCGTGCGCACCCGTTGACGCTCCCGAGGGAACCGCGGCGCGGCCCATGCTGCCGTCTTCAAGAACGACATCCACTTCGACGGTCGGGTTGCCGCGGCTGTCGATAATCTCGCGCCCGATGATGTCGACGATGGCCGTCATTGGAATGTCCTTTAAGATCAGGGATAGCGGGTTGCATCAGCGGCCGCCACGTGGAATGAGAGGCTGGGTTTTAGCTGCGTTCTCCTGCCCCGCAAAGACCCCAAAGGGTAGGCAACGCTACCCGCGGGTATAGGACCTTTGAGCGGGCACTATGATGGCACAATCATCTGCACTCGTCTTGTTTTCCGGCGGGCAGGACTCGACTGTCTGCCTCGTTTGGGCCCTCAAGCGATTTGATCGTGTGGAGACAGTAGGCTTCGACTACGGGCAACGCCATGCGGCAGAGCTGGTGCAGCGCTTGAGAATTCTAAATACCCTGAACCAAAAGCCTGAGTTCGCAGCCAAACTCGGACCTGATGCCCTACTCAAGCTCCCGGCCTTGGGCGAGATCAGTGACACGGCACTGACACGTGACAGCGAAATCACGTACGCGGCGTCCGGCTTGCCAACGACATTCGTGCCTGGCCGCAACGTCTTGTTCCTCACCTACGCAGCCGCCCTCGCCTATCGGCGCGGCATCGCCACGCTGGTGGGCGGCATGTGCGAGACAGATTTTTCCGGCTATCCAGATTGCCGTCGAGCCACGCTCGATGCCCTTGAGATTGCGCTGTCGCTCGGCCTTGACCGGCCTGTGAAAATAGAAACGCCGTTGATGACGATTGATAAGGCCGGCACCTGGGCCATGGCTTTTGAGCTTGGCGGCAAACCGCTCATCGAGCTTATCATCGAAGACACGCACACCTGCTACCTCGGCGACCGCTCAAAACGGCACGCCTGGGGCTATGGCTGTGGCACCTGCCCGGCGTGTGAATTGCGCGCGAAGGGCTGGCAGGAGTGGCAGGAGCGTCAGGTGCAATAGCCTGATTTTCCGTGACGATCACGCCCAGCGCGCCCTGTTCCCCTTGGAACTTCGGATGCCGGCCGCACGCGCTACCAAATCCATACCGAAGCAATATTTCACCCAACAAGCGGCTTCGGCGACGGTGTGGTCAACAATCAACCCCCAATTCGAAGAGCCCCGCACGTGACACAGACACTCGCCAGCCAAGTTCTCCCAGCGATGAATTTCATCGTCGGATTTGCGCTGCTGGTGATGTTATTTCCCGTTTCCGGCAAGGCTGCTGAAAAGCCGGCAGGCGTGCGCACAGCCATTGAGCTCATCGATAAGCGCGGATCGAAATCAGTCTGCCTCAGCGCCTTGCGCGCCTGAACAAAGCGCTTCAGCCACGTTTCCACAATGCGAGGCCGAGCGCGTAGATCGCTGCACCTAGTAACGCTGCCTTCACAACACTGTTCGCGGATTCAAGTCCCTGCCAGACGGCGACAGCGGCCGCAACCGACCAAATGAGCGTGACAGCCAGTGTTACGGGCCGCATGCGCACAACACGCAGCGGATGCACCCAGCGCCAGGGCACAAACGTCAGAAACGTGCACGTGGCTATGATGGCAGCGGTTACGCGCCAATCGGGTGCGAATACAAAAATGTAAAACGCAACCACATTCCAGATCGCAGGAAATCCGACAAAGCTCTTTTCTTCGTCTTTGCTGCCGTTGTCGGAGAAATGAAACAGCGACGACAAGAGAATGCCGGCCGCCAGCACTTCGCCAAGGGTGCCGGGCAAATGGCCCGCTGCCAAAAGCGCAAGTACCGGCACAAAAACGTAGGTCACATAGTCGATAACAAGATCCAGCGTTTCACCCGAAAAACGCGGCAACAGCTTTTCGACATGCGCCATGCGTGCGAACGTCCCGTCGATCCCGTCGATGAACAGGGCCACACCGAGCCAAAAGAAAAGCCCGACCCAATCGGCATGGGGGATCGCAAGCGCAGCAAACAGCGCGCATACGGCGCCAAGCGCCGTAAATATGTGGACAAGGGCGGGGGCGAGAGGCATTCGGCAAGAACCCGGGAAAGCTGGCGTCACGTCAAGGACGAGGTTGGATCATCGAGCCCCGTAAACCAAATGAAGCCTGCAACAAAGCCCAAAATAAAAAGGGAGCGCACGGGCGCTCCCCATTCCGAACCGTCGCGGCTCAAATTAGCGCACGCGCGCCTATCAAAACGGATGCTTAATAGTGCCACGGATGGTGAGATCGCTCGCCGGGTCTTCGCCGTCTTCGTCGGCAGGCTTGGGCTCATTGGCTCCATAGAGCAACTCGAGGCCGAAATCCATTTTCGGAAGAACACCCAGTTTGCCTAGACCCGGAATGCGCACTTCCGTGCCAGCCGCCGGGGCCGTTGCTGAGCCACCCGGAACCAGAGCAGCCTCGGGCGAGGCCGGAGCAACAGCTGCCGCAGCATCCGGCGCCACCTGGTCACTTCCGCCCTGCTCCTGGAACCCCAGGGCCGACGTGCTGGCAAGCGCCAACAGAACGCCCAGGCTCAAAAATCTATTCCAACGCATCGTCTTAAGTCCCCGCATCCAGTTGCCCGGAAATCTCGTTCTTTGATCTGGCAGCCGAGACTGCGCTTGACCCTCATGAGTCGATAAGATGCCCATGCCTATAACCGGAAACAACAGTGATCCGTCGCAAGTTAAGCCCCGATGAACATTTCACGGGTGGAGTGTGGTTGCGGTGCAATGTGGCGCGTCAGCCACATCACACGAGTAAGCAACATCCGCTTGCAGCGAGATCTTCATTATGCGTCAGTGATTTAATTTGTTCAACCCAATCTGAGCATTAGAAGGCAGCTGCCGGATGCAGGATCGTCCGCATAGTCGCTGGCCTCGGCTGGCCTCCGACCCAGACGACAACTGCAATACTGCGGTGCAGTGCGCGCGGCGCATTCCCGCCGTCCAACGCATAAGGGCCGCCCTTGCGGACGGCCCTTGAGTGAACAGCACTAACCTCGTTCTTCAGATCGGGAGAGGACCTTAGAACTTGATGATGCCACCGCCGACGACCACGTCGAGGTCTTCGAAGCCTGCCGAATTCGCGACGTTGCCGTCGTTTACCAGCGTGACTTCGCCTTCGTAGTGGCGATAGTAGAGATACAGGCTCATGGAAGCGGCCGAGATTTCCTGGACTACGCCGCCACCGTACATCTGCAGCTCAGTGCTGAAGATGTTGGCATCACCAATACCGCTGTTGATGGCATCGCCTGCACCAACCGTAAGACGGGCGTTTGCGCCACCTTCAAGGTTGTAATACTGGCCAAACACCGTGGTCTTGCCCAGCGAGTTGAACTTCTGTTCGATGCCCGCTTCCAAGGCATAGAACGTCGTGTCATCGTCAGCGCCTGAGCCAGCGATGTCCGTATCGCGCAGCACGTTGTCATCTTGATGCACGCCACCGGCCAAGTTGAAGTACAGGCCTGTTGCTTCATGCATAATGCTGATCGAGCCGCCATACTGCTGGCACGAGGCCCTCGAACCGCCCGGCGAGGCATTTGCCGCACTGGTGCTCATGCACTCAAAGAATGCGCCGTCAGCATTTTCGTCCGTGTTTTCACCATAAGCGCCGCCAGCAGCGATCTTAAAGCCAGCAAGCTCACCCTTGTAACGCAGACCCACATCCCATGTATCATCTGCACCCCAACCAGCTTCACCGGTGAAGCCACCGAATTCCGGGGTCTGGTACCAAACGCCCTCGCGACGCTCGCCTTCACCGGACTGGTCGCCCGTGTGCTT
The DNA here is from genome assembly GCA_031409575.1 of Hyphomicrobium sp. Classification (GTDB taxonomy): domain Bacteria; phylum Pseudomonadota; class Alphaproteobacteria; order Rhizobiales; family Hyphomicrobiaceae; genus JANNFX01. Next base: position 10,334 of record JANNXL010000468.1, on the reverse strand, counting down.
GATCAGCCGGCGCCACTGCACGGCGCTCAAATTGCCGCCATCACCGCGCAGGAGCAGACCGAGACCGGAGTCTTCCACGTCTGAATACTTGGCCACATCCTTGGTCTGGGCGAGGTTGATTTCGGTCACAGACTCCATAGCCGTTGGTGTCGTACCAACGCTGAGCGTTCCGAACGTCTTGCTTGCAACGAACCAGCGGCTATGGCGAACGTCGAGTCCGCTCTCATCTCGCACCGTGTTTTCGTTCTGGTTGAAGCGCTTCGAGTTGTTTCCGCGCACGCCAATTTCGAGCACGTAGCCGGCTTTCCAATCGGCATTGATTTTGGCTTCACCCTTGAAACCAAAACGCGAGCGCGAGTTGTCGTTTGTCGCGACCGTCGCGTTCGACTCGGAGCCGTCGTCCCAGAAGAACACAGCTTCGTTCACCTGACCGTAGACCGTCAGCGAAACCTTGCGATTGCCTTTGCGTGCCGTTGTGGCCTCGAGTTCAGCGATCCGTTCTTCGAGATCTGCGCAGCAATTGCCGCCTAGATCGGCTGCCTGAGCCGGCACTGCCACAGCCCCCAGCGCCACACCTGCCACGGCAGCGAGCGCGATGCGCGCACCGGACATTTTCAAACCCCCAGCCATCGTAAAATCCTTTTCAGAACCTGCACCCCGCGAAACCCGCGCCAATGCAGCCGCTTCAATCCCTCCACTCAGCAGGGGCGGCAAGACGAGAAACACACACGCCTGCCCCACCACCGTGGATGAGCAAACCCTAAACAGCCGATTAACAGCGCGTAAACAGGCAACTGCTGTGTGACAGCTCTGCGACACAGTCTGGTGGTACACTCGCCACGTTTGTGACAACCGGAGAACAGTTTATGACAGTTGCGTGACATTGTGACGTTGCAGATCTGCACTACACTGTCTGGACAGATCAATCGGAGGGTTGTTTCACCGTGTGCTGGGCTCACCTGTTTTGCACAACAATCTCAAGCAAAAGCCTGGAAGGGCGCTAAGATTGCTGCACCTCGAACGAAGGGCCTCCCATGACTGCGAATATGCGTGATGTCATCGTTGCCGGCGGCGGGCCTGCAGGCCTGGCGGCGGCATTGGCGCTTGGCCGCGCCGGACTCGATGTCGTGCTCGCCGCGCCACCTCATCAACCCGCCTATCAGGCGGACGGGGCCGCACCAGACCGCAGAACGGCCGCACTTTTTGGCGGCTCGGTTGAACTGTTGCGCAATCTCGGAGTTTGGAACTCGCTCAATCCGCATAGCGAGCCGCTCACCGCCATTCGCATTGTCGACGATACGGGCGGACTGATGAAGGCACCCGAGGTTGTGTTTCGCGCGCAAGAGGCTGGGCTTGAAGCGTTCGGCTACAATGTGCCGAACGCGACCCTCGTGACCGCCCTGCTCGACGCCGCGCGCCAGTCTGGCAGCGGCGTTGATGTGATCGAAACCGCCGGAATCGCGTCGCTCGACTGTGGCGCCCGTCACGTCACAGCCGTGACGCGTGAAGGGCAAGCGATTGAGGCCACACTTGCTGCCGCCGCTGACGGAAGACATTCGCTGTGCCGGACCGCCGCCGGCATCTCAACCAAAACGTGGACGTACCCGCAAAGTGCCGTGGTGTGCTCGTTCACACACACGCGGCCGCATCGCACCGTGTCGACTGAATTCCATCGCCAAGCAGGCCCGTTTACGGTTGTCCCCATGCCCGGGGATGCCTCAAGCCTCGTCTGGGTCGAGACACCTAGCGAAGCCAAACGTCTTTCGGCACTCGACGACGCTCAGATGACCTCCGAAATTGAACAGCGTTTGCAGGGATTGCTTGGTAGCGTGAGGGCGCTGACGCCGCGCGCAGCTTTTCCGCTCTCCGGCCTAACCGCCGCGACGTTTGCCAAAAACCGCGTCGCGTTGATCGGCGAGGCAGGCCACGTCATCCCTCCAATCGGTGCTCAAGGTCTCAACCTTGGTCTGCGTGATGGGGCCGCGCTGGCCGACTGTGTTGCAGACGCACTGGGGGCCGGACACGACATCGGCAGTCCGGCCGTGATGCAGACCTTCGCCAGCGCCCGTCGCGCCGATGTGACGTCGCGAATTTGGACCATTGATTTGCTGAACCGGTCGCTGATCTCCGACTATATGCCCGTTCAAATGGCGCGCGGGGCCGGGCTCTATGCTCTGCAAGCACTCGCGCCTTTGCGCCGCGTCTTGCTCCGTGAAGGCATCCAGCCGTCCCATGCGACACCGTCCCTAATGCAGCCGGGCGGACTGGATCGCCTGAGGGATAGGGCAATGGGCCGCCAAGGGGCGCTTGTTTAAGCTGATGGGCGCGAGCCTGCGCCAGTGCAACCCTTGACGGGGGACCATGCACCCGGCATCACGCCTCAGCACCATTCAGTATGGCTCAATTCAACAAGGCGTCCGCTCCGCTAGCCCGATGACCACAAACGATCCGTCCGTGTTGCGCGACCTGCAATTCCGCCTGGAGTACGCGGGGCTGCGCGCTCTTGTGGGCCTTGTCCGGCTGCTACCTCTGGAAACTGCGACCAGCCTGTCAGCGAGCGCTTGGGCGCGCATTGCCCCCCTCGTCAATCCGAAGCGCCAACGGCGCGCACTTGATAATCTTGCCATTGCCTTTCCGGAAAAGACTGACGCGCAACGGCGCGCCATCTGCACGGCGCACTGGCACAACCTCGGCCGCGTGATGGTCGAGACCATGCAGATCGACCGCATGATCGAAGACCCCGAGCGCATCCGCATCGCAACCGATCATGTCTTCAAGCGCTACAAAGATAAACTAGGCCCCGCGGTCGGCGTGTCGCTGCACATGGGCAATTGGGAAGTTTCGATCTGGCCGTTCGTGGTCGCAGGTGCCAACCCGGCCGCCGTCTACCGCTCCGTCAACAATCCCTATGTCGATCAATATCTGCGTGACCAGCGCCGGGACCTTTATCCAGGCGGGTTGTTCGGACGCGGAAAGGTCGAAGGCGATCATGGAGACAATCAAAAAACCGCGCGCGTCCTGACAGACTTTGTGCGCCGCGGCGGACGGCTTGGTCTCGTCTGTGATCTATTCGACCGCACCGGTATCGAAGTGCCGTTTTTCGGCAAGGACGCGAAAACCCAAGCCATTGCCGCGATGATCGCGCGCCGTGTCGGGGCCCGCATCTGGATGTCGCGCTGCCGCCGCATCGGCACCACCAGCCGCTTTGAAATCGACATCAAAGAGTTGCGCGTTCCACGCTCCGCCAATCAATCCGAAGACGTCCGCTGGATCATGACGCAGATGCAGGCCCAATTCGAAACCTGGATCCGCGAAGCACCCGAACAATGGATGTGGAGCAACCGGCGCTGGAGTTAGCCCTTCGTTGCGCGTCCCGGCCGGCTCCGCCAAGCGGAGTCGGGACGCGCAAAGCAAGAGTCTTTACAATTTCACCATCACATGGCGGGGCACGGTGTAATCTTCGAGCGCATACATCGACAGATCCTTTCCGTAACCCGATTGCTTGACGCCGCCGTGAGGCATTTCATTCAAGAAAATAAAATGCGTGTTGACCCACGTGACGCCGTACTGCAGCCGCGCGGCAACCGACATGGCTTTGCCGACATCTTTGGTCCACACTGAAGACGCGAGGCCGTAGTCAGAGGCATTCGCCCACTCGATAGCGGTCTCTGGATCGTCAAAGCGCGTCACCGACACGACGGGACCGAAAACCTCGCGCTGCACGATCTCATCGGTTTGAAGCGCGTCTGCCACCACCGTCGGCTTGTAGAAGTAACCCGGACCGTCCGCCTCGGCACCCCCAGCGGTCACTTTCGCATGGCCGGTTGCGAGTGCGCGGTCGACAAACCCTTTTACGCTCTGCCGCTGGCGGGCAGACACAATCGGACCGATTTCGTTGTCGTCGTCGTTCGCGAGATTGTATTTGATCGAGTTGACGGCGCTTGACAGGTCGGCCACCAGATTGTCGTAAACGCCCTTACCCGCATAAATGCGGCAGGCCGCCGTGCAGTCTTGGCCGGAGTTGTAGTATCCGAAAGTCTTGACGCCCTCGACCACGCTGGCGATGTCGGCGTCGTCGAACACGATCACCGGGGCCTTGCCCCCCAGTTCAAGGTGGGTCCGGCGCAATGTCGGAGCGGCGGCTTCGATGACCTTCCTGCCGGTTCCGATACTGCCTGTGACAGACACCATAGCAACACGCGGATGGCTGATCAGCGCCTGGCCGACGGTGGTGCCGCGTCCGGCGATAATATTGACCACGCCCTCGGGGAAGATGCCGGCCATGATCTGCGCCAGCTTGAGAGTGGTGAGCGGCGTCATTTCCGAAGGCTTCAGCACCACGGTGTTGCCAGCAGCCAGAGCCGGGGCGAGCTTCCAGATCGCCATCATCAAGGGATAGTTCCACGGCGCGATCTGACCAATGACCCCAACAGGGTCGCGGCGGACCATAGAGGTATAACCTGTCAGATACTCACCGGCGAGAGGGCCGTGCATGCAGCGAACCGCCCCGGCAAAATAGCGGAAGCAGTCGGCTCCGATTGGCATCTCGTCCTGAAGCATTCGGATATAGGGCTTGCCGCAGTTGAGGGCTTCGAGCTGCGCAAAACCGGCGGCATCCGCGTCAATGGCGTCGGCAAGCTTCATGAGTAGGGCGCCTCGCTCGCCCGGCGTGGTGCGAGACCAGGTTTTGAAAGCCTTTTCGGCAGCTTCCACCGCCTCATTGACCTGCGCGGCAGAGGCATCGGCGACCGTCGTGATCACCTCGCCTGTCCTGGGATTGTAGACGGCTTCACCAGGCTCGGTGCCCGAAACGAATTTCGAGCCGATCAGCATTTGTGTGTCAAACATTCAATGTCTCCTCGTACCGTGTGATCCAGTTATTTTGCCGAGCCCGCGGTGTGCTCACCTTCGCGCGTCAAATAATAAGCCGCCAGGATCGGCAGCAGCGTCACCAGAACAACGAACACAGCAACCACGTTCGTCACTGGCCGCTGACGCGGACGAATGAGTTCACCCAGCATCCAGATGGGCAGCGTCGACTGCTGTCCCGCGGTGAACGTTGTCACGATCACTTCATCGAAAGACAGCGCGAACGCGAGCATGCCACCTGCAAGCAGAGCGCTGCCAATTTGCGGCAGCACGACGTAGCGGAACGTCTGGAAACCATTGGCTCCTAAATCCATCGAAGCCTCAACCAGATTGCCTGACAGCCGGCGGAAGCGCGCCACGGCATTGTTGTAGACAACGACGATGCAGAACGTCGCGTGGCCGAGAACGATTGTCCAAACCGAAAAATCGAGCCCCATGATGTCGAAGGCCGAACGTAGCGAAATGCCGGTGATGATGCCGGGCAGCGCGATGGGCAAAACGAACAGCAGCGAAATCGTCTCGCGGCCGAAAAACGTCGCGCGCGACAGGGCGGCCGCAGCAAACGTGCCAAACAAAAGCGCCAAAGCCGTCGCGATCGCCGCCACCTTCAGTGACAGATAAAACGGCGGCCAAATGTCCGGACGCTCCGACCACGCGATACCGAACCACTTCGTGGTCAGCCCCGGCGGCGGGAACGCGAAGCTGCGCTCCTCTGTGCTGAACGCATAAAGAAAAATCAGCATCAGCGGCAGATGCAGGAACAGAAGCCCGGCGACAGCCGAGACGCGCAAGCCGAAGGGTGTCTTATCGTTTGCATTAGAGGACATCGAAAGCCCCCATGCGTTTTGCCATCCACAAGTAGAAGCCCATGATGACCATCGGCACCACGGTAAAGGCAGCCGCAAGCGGGATATTCCCGGCAGTACCTTGCAGGGTGTAGACCGCCTGCCCGATCATGAGCCGCGAATTACCGACAATCTGCGGCACGATGTAATCGCCCAACGTAAGCGAGAACGTGAAGATCGAACCCGCGATGATGCCCGGCAAAGCCAACGGAAAAATCACGTTCCAAAAGGTCTGCTTGGGATCGGCACCCAGATCAGCGGACGCCTCGAGATAGGTTGCCGGCACCCGCTCAAGGGCCGCCTGCACCGGCAGGATCATGTAGGGGATCCAAATGTACACAAACACCAGAAACGTGCCTATATAACTGAACGACAGTGACGGCCCGCCGATCACGGGCATGGCGAGCACCCCATCGATCAGCCAAGTGACATGCAGTGCCCCCGCAAGCCACATGATGATGCCCTCTTTGGCGAGGATCAGCTTCCAAGCATAAACCTTCACCAGATAGCTCGACCACAGCGGCATCATGATCGCGAGATAAAATAGCGCCTTCATGCCGCCCTTGGCATAGCGTGCCGCGTAGTACGCAATTGGGAAGGCGATGACCGCGCACGCCAGCGTCACCATCACCGACATGAGCAGTGTGCGCAAAATGATCTGAACATTAGCTTCTTCAAAAAGCTGCGCATAAGTTGCAAGCGTGAACTCGTGAACGATGACGCCAGAGAAATCGTCGAGCGAATAAAAGCTCTGCATCAGCAGTGCGAACAACGAGCCGATGTAGACGATTCCAATCCACATCAGCGGCGGCACTAACAGCAGCAGCGTCAGCAGACCGGGCTTAGCGACGAACAGATCCGACAGGCGTTCGAGAATGCCGCCGGATCGCGGCGGTCTCGCCTCGCCCGATGATGTAATCGCAGAGCTCATGCCGCCCCGTCCATCGCGTGCATCGCGGACTGCGGCCAGACCAGCCGTACCGCATCGCCTTGCCCGAACCCGCCTGCCCCTGGGGGAACAGCCGCAGTCAGGCGTGTCGCGTCCGATGCGATGGTGAGCCGCATCACAGACCCCTGGTAGTTGATCGAAGTGATCACGCCATCGGCGCTCGCGTGCCCATCCGGCACCGGGCTGCCTGCCGCCGCCACACCGATCTTTTCCGGCCGCAGGCTTGTCCATTTATCAATGCCGCCGTGCGTGCGGGCAAACTCCGGCGGCACCACATTCGATGAGCCAACAAAATCAGCCACGAACTTGGTGGTCGGGCGTTCGTAGACATCTTCAGGAGATCCCGCCTGAACAATCTTACCTTCGTTGAAGATCGCCACGCGATTGGCCATCGAGAGGGCTTCGCCTTGGTCGTGCGTCACGAACACAAACGTGATGCCGAGGTCCTTTTGCAGTGAGCGCAGCTCTTCCTGCATCTGTTCGCGCAATTTCAAATCCAGCGCGCCGAGCGGCTCGTCCAGCAGCAGCACTTTCGGGCTGTTGACGAGTGCACGCGCCAAAGCCACGCGCTGACGCTGGCCACCCGACAATTGCGCCGTGCGCCGCACCTCGTAACCGCCAAGTTTGACCATTGCGAGCGCGTCGCGGGCCTTGGCTTCGCGTTCGGCCGCACCAACGCCCTTGATCATCAAGCCATAGGCGACGTTCTCTCCCACTGTCATATGAGGGAACAGCGCGTAATCTTGAAAGACCGTGTTGACGTTGCGCTTGTAGGGCGGGACGCCCTCGGCCTGTTCGCCGAAAATTGTGATGTGTCCGCCGTCGGGTTGCTCAAAACCGGCAATCAAACGCAGGCATGTGGTCTTGCCCGAACCCGACGGCCCGAGCATGGCGAAGAACTCGCCCGGCGCGATGTCGAGCGTCACGTCATCGACGGCACGCACAGAGCCGAACCGCCGCGATACGTTCAGAAAGCTGACGGCTGAGACCATAACGCGGACCAACACACGTGAAAAACGTAGGTTAGGTTAGGCGCGAATGCGCCGTAACCCAACAGAGTCGCAACGGCCGCAAAAGTGTTGGGTTACGGCCTATCGGCCTAACCCAACCTACGGGCCTCTCACCTCCCCCGTTCGCGCTAACGAACGCGTCGGGGAGAGGCGACTATCCTACTTACCTAAAATCGCAATATAGTCCTTGGCCCATTGCGAATAGGGAACGCAGCCGGATTCCTTTTCGCACTTGGCCGTTGGCGTGCGCCAGAACCAGATCTTGTCGAAGTTATCAAAGCCGTTACCGGCACAGCCGGCATCCGTCAGCAGTTCGTTGCCCTTACACGCGGCCGGCACCGAAGGCACAGCTCCGAACCACGCGCCCAAATCGCCTTGCAGTTTCGGCGACAGCGAATGCTCCATCCACTTGTAGGCGCAGTTCGGGTGCTTGGCTTCCGAGTGCATCATGGTGGTATCGGCCCAGCCCGTCGCACCCTCTTCGGGGATGGTGGACGCAATCGGCTTCTTTTCGCCGAGAAGCAAGTTCACCTGGAACGGCCACGAGCCCGATGCCACAACGCCTTCGTTCTTGAAGTCGTCAACTTGCACCATGGCGTCATGCCAATAGCGCCCGACAAGCGCGCGCTGGCCCTGCAGCAGCGCAATGGCCGCCGCGTACTGATCCTTGTTGAGCTCGTAGGGGTTCTTGATGCCGAGTTCCGGCTTCTTCTTCATCAGATACATGGCGGCGTCCGCAATGTGGATCGCGCCGTCATAGGCCTGCACGCGGCCTTTGTTGCTCTTGCCATCGGGCAGGTTCTGTTCTTCGAACACGACCGACCAGCTCTTGGGCGCTTCCTTGAAAACATTGGTGTTGTAGGCGAGCACGTTGGGGCCCCACATAAATGGCGTGCCATAGTGAACGCCATCAACGGTGTGCCACGGCGCATCTGCGAGGCGCTTATCTACCGTGCCCCAACTAGGAATTTTCTTGACGTCAATCGGCTGAACCTTCTTGCCTGCGATCAAACGCAGCGAAGCGTCGCCCGAGGCAGTGACGAGATCGAACCCGCCCTGGTTCATCAGCGTCACCATTTCGTCAGACGTGGCCGCAGTCTTTACGTTGACTTTGCAGCCGGTGTCTTTTTCAAAGCCCGTAACCCAGTCGTAGGCCTTGTCTGTTTCGCCGCGTTCGATGTAGCCGGGCCAAGCGACGATATCGACTTGCCCCTCGCCCTTCATTTCTTCGCTCAGCGCAGCGATGCTGCCGAGCCCCAAAAGCGCTGCCGAGGCAGCAATGGCACCAACCACCGATTTCATAGGTATTAACTCCCTGGGTCCAAGACACAACGTAGCGGCAACCGCGGCTTGCGATCACCGCGCTCACTCAAGCTTGCTTGCTCAGGCAGAGCTGGCGGGTTGGCTTGCCCGCGCGCCGCCTGTGATCGGTTGGAACCGTCGGCTTGAGGCGCACAGGCCGTCAAACCAACCGGACCGGCCGCGAGCCCCCGCAAGCGACCGGGTTGAACGGTACTATACAAATTTCACTGGCGCTAGCGGGGGTGTGGGATGTTCGGTCCTGGCGGCGAACTCGTTGCAAAGCACTTGATGCAAAATCGTGCGCAATGGATCGCTTGCGAGCCATGACGGACGCTCACAACCCCGATGTCTTTGAATGTTCGGGTGCGCTGCCACCGGCGATATGGCTGGACTCCCAGCTCCCGAAGGTGCGCGCTGCAAGATAGCGCGCCGCAGCAGGGATGAACTTCACGTACTCCGAAACGATCACCCGCGTGGTGCGGGCGCTGAGCCACCACGGCGCCTGCTTGCCGGCCGCGGTGTTGACAGGGTGTGCGATCAACTCGACGCCGGGCAGAGCGCGCCCCATTTCGGCTAAGCTGCGCGGCATGTGGAACCGAGATGTGACGACAATCACGCGGTCATAGCGATGCAGCAGGACCCACTTGCGCGTCTCCTGCGCGTTGCCGATGGTGTCTTGCGCGGCATAGTCGAGATCAACACAGCACGCGAATTTTTCAGGCGGGAGTTGCGTCAGTTTTTGCAGGCTGTCCCGATTGGTGTGCGGGTTGATGCCGGAGATCAGCAATCGTTCGCCGCGTTTGTCTTGCAGCAAGCGCGCAGCTTCTGCGAGACGCGCCGGCCCGCCGGTGAGAACCACGATGCCGTCGGCTTGGGCGTCACCTGCATCGGGCATGCGGCTGACGCGGGCCGCAAACAGCACGAACCCGAGTACGAAGAGCCAAAGCGCTCCGCCAGCCACTGCCACTACCACTGTTCTCCGCGCTGTCATTGCTGGCAGGATATCCTAACCCTCAATTGCTTTTGCCAACCCAGTACGCCGCTTCAGTGTGTGCCACGCATCATGTCGAACGTCCAACTGAGGCCGCGAACACGATGACGATTACAATACCTCAATTGGTTCGTGTTGTGGCAACGGCCAAGTTTTGCCTCAGCCCAATGTACACGGAAAGCCCTGAATTAACTTCCAGTTATACCGGGCATTCGGGCAGAGCACTGTTAGTGCTTGGCATTCAGGATACGGTAAACACCGAGTCGCGAGGTCAGCATGCATAAGGCCGAAATCACGACAACGACGATACCCAGCAGGACGTAGCCAGCAAGGTCGAGTGAACCCGAGCCCACCAGTGTGTGCATTTC
>JANNXL010000467.1:0-4341 GCA_031409575.1 Hyphomicrobium sp. | reverse complement strand
TCCATTTCCTGGCGCACCGCAGCCATATCGTCGGCAACCAGCGGAGCGTATTTGTCGTGCAGTTTGTGGAACTCCGCATGGATGTGTTCGAGTTCGTCGTCCGACATCCAATCGAGTTGAACAAGCCCGGTGCGCGCGCCCTCAACGCCGCGCAACAGTTCGTCGAGTTTGAGATTGACGATGCGCGATTCGCGGTTCTGCGTATTCTGGATCAGGAACACCATCAGGAACGTGATGACCGTGGTGCCAGTGTTGATGAACAGCTGCCACGTATCGGAGTAATTGAAATAGGGCCCGGTGATGAGCCACACTATTACCGTGAGTGCAGCAATCAGAAACGCCCAGTAGGTTCCAACGGCGTGTGCGGTTCTTTCGGCGTAGTGGCGGAAGAATTCGTTCATGGCGTGCCTTCCTTGCGTCCGGATGGCTAACTGCAGGCAATAGTCAGTCTCATCAACTACACCGCAACGGGTGCCGCAATATGCGGATGCGGGTCGTAGCCGGTCAGCGTGAAGTCTTCGAACCGGAAGGCGAAGATGTTTTTGGCCTGCGGATTGATTGTCATGGTTGGCAAAGGTCGCGGCTTGCGCAAAAGCTGCAGATCAGCCTGTTCCAAATGATTGAGGTAGAGGTGCGCATCGCCAAAGGTGTGTACGAAGTCGCCCGATTTCAATCCGGTCACTTGCGCCATCATCATAGTCAGCAGCGCATAGCTGGCGATGTTGAACGGCACGCCTAGGAAGATATCCGCCGAGCGCTGATAGAGCTGGCAGGAAAGTTTCCCGTCGGCCACGTAAAACTGAAACAGGCAGTGGCATGGGGCGAGCGCCATGTCTGGAATGTCGGCCGGGTTCCACGCCGACACGATCATGCGGCGGCTGTCAGGATTTGTTTTGAGTGTGTGCACGACCTCTGAAATTTGATCGATGCTGCGGCCGTCGGGCGTGCGCCACGAGCGCCATTGTTTTCCGTAAACAGGTCCAAGGTCGCCATCTGCGCGCGCCCACTCGTCCCAAATGCGCACGCCATTTTCTCGCAAATATTTGACGTTGGTGTCACCCGCCAGAAACCAGATCAGTTCGTGGATGATCGACTTGACGTGCAGCTTCTTCGTTGTGACAAGCGGAAAGCCCGCACTCAAATCGAAACGCATCTGGTGCCCGAACACGCTGAGTGTTCCGGTGCCTGTGCGGTCGGTTTTTTTTACGCCGTTGGTTCGAACCAGACGAAGTAGATCCAGGTATTGCTGCATGGCGGCTGTCTAGCGCGATTCCTGGTTGAACTGTGCCGGGGCAGGTGAGCAACACCCGATACCAACCGGTATTTACCGGTAAAACGGCCTTATCCCCAAGGCACGCCGCATGATCCCGGATGGGCTTCACGGGTCGGCCCAAATCACCTGATAGTGTTTGCGAATACGTCAGGCTGTCCGGAGTGCGTCCGGATACCCAACCCAGGTGAACCGCCATGCGCCCCCTCTTTCGCAGTCTCATCGCAGCCCCCATCGCAGCTTTGTACCTTGTTGTTTGGCCTCTAGCGTCTGCCCCCGATGCCCTGGCTCAAGCGGCGGCGGCGCCCCAGGTCTTCGTGCACAAGGACATCGCAAAGGATGCCGAGCGCTATCAAGGCTACCTGACGGAAGGCTGGAAGCCGGGCGGTAAGAAACCGGTTGAATTGATCAGCGCCGCCGACCGGCTGATGGCCACCGATGCCCGTGCCGCTTCGCGCCAGTACGCTCAAGCCGTGGCCGCCGACACCAAGAACGCCGGCGCCTGGCTGGGTCTGGCGCGCTCGCTGCTTGCCATTAAGCCCGACCAAGACAAGGGTTCCGAGCGCTACGATTTGCCAGTGAACGCGTCGGGTGCCGCCTACAAGGCCTACCAGCTTGCGGGCGATCCCAACTCCAAAGCCAAGGCGCTCGCTGTTTTGGGCGACTCCATGCAGCGCCGTTCATTCTGGCGCCCGGCCATTGAAGCCCTGAAGACGAGCCTTGCCATCACCGAGGACGCGGCCGTTCGCACTGCCTTTGAAAAGCTTCGCGCTGAGCACGGCTTCCGCATGACCGACTATTCAACGGATTCAGAATCAGCCTCCCCGCGTGTCTGCGTGCAGTTCTCCGAAGCCCTGGCGCGCGGCCAGATCGACTTCGCCAAGTTCGTATCGCTCGATGGCAAGGATCCGCAAACGGTCGCCGTCGAGGGAAGCCAAGTCTGCGTCGATGGTCTCGTCCATGGCCAGCGCTATGAAATTCAAATTCGCGCCGGTCTGCCGTCGGATGTTGGCGAGCCCTTGGAAAAGGCAGTCAATGTGGCGGTCTATGTACCTGACCGCAAACCGTTCGTGCGCTTCACGGGCAAGAGCTACGTGCTGCCGACGCGCGGCCAGCAGGGCATTCCCGTCGTCTCGGCTAATACCGCGAGTGTGAAGCTGGAAGTTTACCGGGTTGGTGATCGCAGCTTGGGAGCCGCGCTCGGTAACGGCGATTTTGATCGGCAGCTTTCAACCTATGATCTCGAGACCCTCAAGGATAAGACCGGCGAGAAGGTCTACGCGGGCGAAATGGACGTCTCCTCGAAGATCAACGAAGACGTGACGACGGCCTTCCCGGTCAGCGACGCCATCGGCGCCTTGAAGCCCGGCGTCTATGCCATGATCGCGCGGCCGGCTGGCAAGGCGGCAGAAGATTATCAGGGCGTCGCCACCCAGTGGTTCATCGTGTCGGATCTGGGCCTCACGGCCTTCACCGGCCAGGACGGCATTCACGCCTTTGTGCGCTCGCTTGCCGAAACGAAAGCGGTCGCTGGCGCCAGTGTAAAGCTCGTTGCCAAGAACAACGAAGTGCTCGGCACGGCCAAGACCGACGACAAGGGCTACGCGCATTTCGAAGCCGGTTTGTCGCGCGGCGAAGGCGGCTTGCAGCCAGCCATCGTGATCGCTGAAAATGGCGGTACCGAATATGCCTTCCTCGATCTCACCGCCAATGCCTTCGATCTGTCCGACCGTGGCGTGAAGGGCCGCGAACAGCCCGGCCCGCTCGATGGCTTCCTTTACACCGAGCGCGGCGTTTATCGTCCCGGCGAAGAAGTCAACGTCACAGCACTGGTGCGCGATGCTTCGAGTGCAGCCGCCACGCTTCCGGTCACCGTGATTGTCGTGCGCCCCGATGGCGTCGAGCAGGGCCGTTATACGCTTGCCGATCAAGGCCTGGGCGGCCGCTCTCTGCGGCTTCCTCTTAACGGCTCGGCGCAGACGGGCACCTGGCACGTCAGGCTGCACGCCGATCCCAAGGCCGATGCCATCACGCAGGTGTCGTTCATGGTTGAAGACTATGTGCCCGAGCGCCTCGACATGACGCTGGAGCCGGGTGCCGGTGCGATCGGCCCTGACGAGCCTAAAACAATTAAACTGACCGGCCGCTATCTCTATGGCCCGCCGGCCGCTGGCCTTGGCGTCGAAGGCGACATCGTGGTTCGCGAAAGCAAGCAGGATGTCGAAGGCTATGCCGGTTATAAATTCGGCCAGGCTGACGAGACCATCACCGCCGTGCGCGAACCGCTATCGGGGCTGCCCAGTGCAGGTGACGATGGCATCGCGAATTTGCCGGTCACGTTGCCCGCAGTCACCAAAACGGCGCGTCCGCTTGAAGCTAATATTCTGCTGCGCCTGAAGGAAGAGGGCGGCCGTACGATTGAGCGTTCGATCACCATGCCGGTTGATCTGCATCAGGCCCGCATCGGCATCAAGCCGGCGTTCGGCGAGTCGCTCGGTGAAGGTGAGACGGCGAAGTTCGAAGTTGTCTATCTCGATGAGTCCGGCAAACGCGCCGCCGTCAAAGGCCTGAACTGGGAACTCGTGCGCCTCGATACGTCGTGGCAGTGGTACAGCCGCGATGGCTCGTGGAATTATGAAGCCCAGACCATCAAGCGTAAAGTCGCCAACGGCACTTTGGATACACTGGCTGACGCGGCAGCAACTCTTGATGCCGCCACCACCTATGGCCGTTACCGCCTCGACATCTCGTCGGCTGGCAGCGAGGGTGCAGCTTCGAGTGTGCTGTTCAACTCCGGCTGGTACAGCGGCAACGAAACGGCAGACACGCCGGAAATTCTCGATGTGGCGCTCGACAAGGCGAGCTACGCGCCGGGCGACACTGCGAAACTGCGCATTGCTTCGAAGACGGGTGGCAAGGCGCTTGTTGCGGTGCTTGGTTCCAATCTGCTGTCGTCACAGGAAGTCGATATTCCTAAGGGTGGCGGCGATGTCGCCATCAAGGTCGGCAGCGACTGGGGTCCCGGCGCTTACGCAACCGCACTTCTTTATCGCCCGATGGATGAAGCCGCC
>JANNXL010000466.1:0-2008 GCA_031409575.1 Hyphomicrobium sp. | reverse complement strand
GACCGCGAGGTTCGGGCAGATATCCATGCACTTGCCTTGACCCCTCCCGCGGTGAGCGACAACGTGCCCACCGCCATGCGTCCCATGCATGAGGCGATGATGGCGTCCCGTGCCGAGCCAATCGAGCTGACGCTTTCCATCCGGTTGGCCGGGGGCGACTGGCTGAACGTGCGCACGATGTTCATCCGACCCGGTCTGCAACTGTCGCCGCGCGCCGTGTTGCCTCTCTTGTTGATGGTGGTGGCCGTGGCTTTGGTGGCATGGGGAACGGCCCGCCGGGTCGTCGGCCCGATGCGCGCGCTGGCATTGAGCGCTGATCGGCTGGGGCGCGGGCTGGACGCAAACCCGCTGCCGTTAACCGGCCCGTCAGAGGTGCGCGATACCACACAAGCCTTCAACCGCATGCAAGACCGGCTGACCCGCTTTGTGTCCGAGCGCACCCATATGCTTGCAGCGTTGAGCCATGATCTGCGTTCACCACTGACAGCGATGCGGCTCCGGATCGAGATGCTTGACGAAACTGAGGATAGCGTCCGACTAAAAGCTTTGGTCGAAGAAATGCAGGTCATGGTCGAAGCAACGCTGGAGTTTGCCCGCGGGGTGGCCAAGACGGAACCCGCAGCCACAGTTGATCTTGCCGCCATGCTGGCGGATCTCGTGGCCGACGTGGGCGGCGACCGCGCGACCCTTGCCCCTTCATCGTCCGTGTCCGCCACGGTCCGCCCCCATGCACTGAACCGCGCGCTGCGCAACCTGATCGACAACGCGGTGCGCTATGGTGGCGTCGCTGAGGTTAGCCTTACGCAGGAACCGGGGTTCGCGCTGATCACAGTGGCGGACAAAGGGCCTGGCCTGCCCGAGGATCAATTGGAGGCGGTGTTTGAACCGTTCGTGCGGCTGGAAGCGTCCCGCAATCGCGATACCGGAGGCGTGGGATTGGGTCTGGCCATCGCCCGGACGATCATTCAAGCGCATGGCGGCACCATCCAATTGCATAACCGGACTGGCGGTGGGCTAAACGCAATTGTTCGCCTGCCTCTCGGCGATGCCTGAGCAACCCATGATGGTCCCGTGAATCGCGGTCGCGCCAATGCTGAATGGGTGTGGCACCGCATGAACGGCGCCTGGCCTTCTGTCTCTCGGCACAGTTAGCGCTCAGGCCAGCGCCTTTCGCAAAAGAGCCTTTATGCAAGATAAACTCTCAGGTCGCCAAGGGCTTCAAGCTGCGCCCGGACATCGCCATCCAGAACCCTTTGTATGGTCGCGGCTTCGATCACCAACGGTTTGCCAAATGCCTTTTCGACCTCCGCCGCTACTTGCGCGGCGATTAGCGCTATCACCCGGGCGGGCCAGATGACCCAGACACCGCGCTCTTGCCGCGCCAGGCGGAAGACCTGCGCCTCGGCCTGTGCCCGATCCACGAACGTGCCCTTCTTCGTTTGGATCGCGAGTTGGCGTTCCTGCGCCTGGTAGACCGTCAGTGCGGTGCTGGCTTTCAGATAGCTATCAGTCCCGCCACTGCCAACGGTGGGCAGGGCAGCATCGCCGCCAAGCGAGCAGCACTGTTGATCGGGGTCGGTCATGCCCGCCCTGCGTACGTCTGATGCGACGGCGTTGATCGAAACGTCGGCGCAGAACACCAGCCAGCCGCCGCGTTTGGCATTCTGGATCCACGCCGTGACAGGCCGGAATAAGTGGAATAGTCGCGCCCGCTCATGCCGTTCATTGCAACCCCATTTTCCATTCAAAGCAATGATATTGCTTAATTTTTCGTTGATCAATGTTGGCGATCGAGCGAACGTGATTGCAAGCGCAAAACAGCCCAGGCCCCGGAGACCACGCCATGACCGCCAAGATTGCAGCCACCGCTAAATCCCCGATCGAAGACGTGCTGCAGGAAATCGCCGCCAAGCATTTCTGCTTGGAGACTCTTGAAATCCGCAACAGCGACGGCCTCGACTTCCACGATGTCGCCGTCTGGTCGATCCGCGCCGCACTGGAAGCCGCC
>JANNXL010000465.1:0-1900 GCA_031409575.1 Hyphomicrobium sp. | reverse complement strand
GCTGGCGTCTCGACCCCGGTGCTGTTTTTGACTGCCCTCGGAGGTGTCGATGACCGGGTTGAGGGACTTGAAGCGGGCGCCGATGATTATGTCGTTAAGCCATTTGCCAACGCCGAACTCGTCGCCCGGGTGCACGCGCTGGCGCGCAGACCCGCAACCCGCCAGGAAAGCACGGTTTTGAAAGTCGCTGATCTTGAGATGAACCTCATCAGCCGAAAGGTTATGCGGGCAGGGCACGACATTGACCTTCAACCGCGTGAGTTCAAACTGCTAGAAGTCCTGATGCGCAACACGGGCCGCGTTTTGACGCGCACAATGCTTCTTGAAGATGTTTGGGATTTTCATTTTGATCCCAAGACCACCATCGTCGAAACGCATATAAGCCGCGTCCGCGACAAGGTCGACAAGCCATTCAGCAAACCTTTGATCCAAACGGTACGCGGGGCCGGGTATACCCTCGATGATGCTGCGTGATCTGACGCACCGGACCGCTTTTCGCATCGCCGTGATCTACGCGGCACTGTTTCTCGTGACGGTCGCCGCTATTTTCGCGGTTCTCTTTCAAACGATCAGCGGTGAGATTGAAGCCAAGCTCAAGTCGAACATAGTTGAAGTCCGCAATACCCTTGCGGATGTAAGTCACAAAGAGGGCCTTGATGCGCTGCGCACGCTCATTGCCGATAAGACCCCGCCCACTACCGATGACGAAGAAGTTTATCTGCTGACCGACACGGCCGGGACGGTGCTTGCTGGCAACATTCTCAAAGCCCCTCGATTTGACGGCTGGAAACAGCTTGAATGGGAGAACATACAGCTCAAATCAGCTGCCGATCGCTATGAGGGCACCGACACAGTTCTTGCTGCTTGGATACCCGTTGAAGGCGGCTTTCTGCTCGTCGGCGACGGCAACAACGATGTCGAAGAAACGCAAAGGCTGCTCATGGACGGCTTTTGGTGGGGTCTAGCCATGTCGCTTTCTTCGGCTCTGCTGGGTGGGGCGTGGCTTGGTCACAGCGCACAGCGGCGAATTGACCGGATGGAGCGTGCGCTCGCGGCGGTGGCGCGAGGCGAATTGGCAACGCGCATTCCTATCACTTCAAACCGTGATGATCTTGATCATGTCGCGGGCCGCATCAACACGATGCTCGGCGAATTGCAGGACGCCGTCACCACTCTTGGGCAAGTCTCAACCGACATCGCCCACGACTTGAAAACACCGATTGGCCGGATCAGTCAGCGCCTTGATACCGTACGCCGGACTGCCGATACGGTGGATGCCTATCGCGAGGCGGTTGATGAGGTTCGCGGAGATATCGATGCCGTGATCGCGACGTTCGAAGCCCTGCTGCGCATTGCACAAATTGAAGGCGGCGCGCGCAAAGCCCGTTTCACTACCGTAGACCTCAGCGCCGTCCTAGCGCCCGTGATCGAGGCTTACGGCTATGTTGGCGAAGGCACCGGTCATCGGATATCCTCACAGCTGCCCGGCGAGGGGTGCGCCGTGATCACAGGAGATCGCGAGTTGCTCACCCAGCTGTTTGCAAACTTGATCGCAAATGCGCTGCGGCATTGCCCGCCGGGCTCGCAAATTAACGTGACACTGCAAGCGGCATCAGGCGCGGTTATCGCAACGGTCGAAGACAACGGACCTGGAATTCCGGCAGGTGAACGCGACCGCGTGTTCCGGCGGCTATATCGTTTGGAAAAGAGCCGGACCACGCCCGGCAGCGGGCTTGGTTTTAGCCTTGTGGCGGCAATCGCCAAACTTCACGATGCAAAGGTCGAACTGAGCGACAACAATCCGGGTTTGATCGTCGATATAAGGTTTCCGGTGACGTGAGCGCAGCGGAACTCACAAAAACAAAAAGGGCCGCCTTTCGGCAGCCCTTCCCGTTTTAAT
>JANNXL010000464.1:0-2051 GCA_031409575.1 Hyphomicrobium sp. | reverse complement strand
CACGCGGGTCGCGCGACACCGCTTGCTGCGGGACGAGGAATGCTCGGGTATCGGTTGCCTGATTGATCCGGGCGCGAACGAACATACCGGGAAGCAATAGCCCCTGCGGGTTGGCAACGCGCGCGCGCAGTGTGACGTTTCCGGTCGCAGGATCGACAATGGTTTCGGCGAACGGCACGCTCGCTGTGATCGGATACGGGCTGCCATCTTCGAGAACCCACTGCGCCTGCGCTTCCCCCGGGACCTAGCCGCCTTGCGCCATCGCCCGACGCAGCGCGAGCAGTTCGGCACTCGATTGCTGGATGTCGACAAAGACCGGATCGAGCCGCTGGATTACCGCAAGCGGTGTTGCCTGATTGGCAGTGACGAGTGCGCCCTCAGTAACGAGGCTGCGTCCTATCCTGCCCGTTATCGGCGCAGGAACGCGAGTGAACCGCAGGTTGATCTGAGCAGTGTCCAGCTGCGCGCGCGATTGGGCAACCGCAGCGGCGGTTTGCCGCGCTTGCGCTGCGGCATCGGTATAATCCTGTTTTGAAACGGCCTCCATCTCGGCAAGCGGGCGGAGACGATTGGCGCGCACCCGTGCGGCCTCGGCGTTCGCCGAGGCGCTGTTCACATTGGCGCGTGCCTCGTTGGTGGTGGCTTGATACAGGCTGGGATCGATCTGATAGAGCGTCTGCCCAGCGCGGACGACCGCACCTTCCTGAAAATTACGCCGCAATACCACGCCAGACACCTGCGGGCGGATTTCGGATTCAGCGAATGGCGCAATGCGTCCGGTCAATTCATTGACAAGGGGAACGCTAGTCGGCTGCACAACAACGAACCCGACGGTTTGTGGCCCTTGTGGACCGCCAGCCTTTTGGGCATCGGCGTCGGCACTGCCACAAGCTGACAGCACAAGCCCAGCACCAGCCAGTGCAGCCAACGC
This sequence comes from Hyphomicrobium sp., assembly GCA_031409575.1. Taxonomy (GTDB): domain Bacteria; phylum Pseudomonadota; class Alphaproteobacteria; order Rhizobiales; family Hyphomicrobiaceae; genus JANNFX01. The sequence goes on along the minus strand of JANNXL010000464.1, from coordinate 1,120 downwards.
CAGTTTCAATGATCCGATTTTCAAGAAAAGCTCCGGCAGGCGCAGAGCCTGGTTCAATTGACTTGGGCTAAATAAGTTCCCGGATGTCACAAACACTCCGCAATCAGCATCATCATACTGCCGGAAATGCCGGAGTCGTGATTGATGCTGCTTTCCGATAGCGTCAACTTGGGCGTGCCGCCAAGGGGGTAAGGGCCAACGCTCGTCGAAAATAGAAGTCAGACACTATGCCAGCCGCATTGCTGACCGCTGACGCATTGTCCGGTGCGCACGTCGAACCGGTAGCCATGCCAAGGGCATGTGACGATGCCCACATCATCGGGTTCGGCGTCGAGCGGCAATCCAAGATGCGGGCAGGCTTTAGGGACCGATACCACTGCACCGTCTGCCATTTGCACTTCTCGTCGTTCGCGGAAGAGACTGGTTCCACGCAGGATTGCGGCGTGACGCGCTCGCATCATAGTCTCGTCTTCGTCGTATAATCGTGCGTAGAGTGTAGTAAAAAACGCGGCAATCGCTGCCTCTTGTCCTTCTGGGACCAGCGGCACGAAGAACGCGACCGAGACGCGGCATGTCTCCGGCCCCGTCGCCTCGGCGCGACTGTCGATCCGGCTAACCGCAGTGCCATTCCGCCTGCTCGTGGTCACCCAGCCGAGCCTGTCGGCATCGAGTTTCAGAACAAGCGAAAGCGGCCCTCCCCCCGGCACGCCGACAACAGCGGACCAACCCCAATCATCGGCGGCTACGAGTTCCAGCGACGCAAAATCGGTCGAGTGCACGTGGGGCAAATGTTCCCAATCGAGAGCATTTTCGATCAAGCGCGTGAGCGGTGCGTTCAGATCGCGAGTATAAGTTCCGGCAGGTTGCATCGGCGTCTCTAGTCGCGTGCGACACAGGTTTTCAAGCGGCAGCGGTAATTGACTTCACAACCTGCCGCCGCTTGCGTCCCATCGACCAGTTTGCCTGCAATCGCACGCCTGGGTTCGGCGCACACCAGATCTCGCCCCCATCATCAAGCGCAACGACCCACAACAGATCGAATTCAGGGCCGTAATCGATCACGGCAACGGCGAGCCCGTTGCCCTTTTCACTGACGTGCATGGGAAGCGGTGGATTGAGC
>JANNXL010000463.1:0-20578 GCA_031409575.1 Hyphomicrobium sp. | reverse complement strand
CCGGTTTTTATTTGGCCAGTGTGGAGTGCGGAGGCAATGAGCACACCCGAGGCTCCCGCTGCACGCACTGCAAGAAGATCGGCGCGATCCCGGACACCGCCTGCTGCATAGATGTGCCGTGTAGGACCGGCCCGCTGCACGATGTCTGATATCCCGTCGAGATCAGGACCTCTTCTGGTGCCGACGCGCGCCAGCGTCATCACAATGACCCGCCGCGGCCAGCGCGATGCATCGGCCAGCACGCGATTGGGCCCGATAAACATGTCGCCCGCAAAATCAAGCGACAGCACAATGCGGTCGCCGAACAAATCAATCAGCCGCTGTAGTTCGGACGCGTCTTGCAATACCTCGCTTCCCGCAATCGCCGTGACGCGGCGGTTCTCGGCGAGCCGTCCGACGTCCGCGAACGCGGCCGAACCGTTGTCGACCCAGAGATCCGTGTCTGGAAGTCCGGCCGAGAGCGTTGCCAGCGTGTCATGATCTGCGCCCCGCCCCTCAATGCCATCGAGGTCGGCCACGTAAAGCAATCTAAATGCAAAAAGACGCCGATAACCAAGTGCGACAGCAAGTGGTTCACAACCCTCCGCGAGGGGCGTGACAAGCGGCTGATAGTTAGCGCGGTCACCCGCCACCGCGCGCACCGCCACGCCATGGCGCACATCAAGTACGGGGATCACTTCGAACGGCTGCGTTTTCATCACCAATAGTGTAGCACAAATAGGACTCAAAGGATTTAGCCGGAGAACACTTTGACCATCACGGCAGGCCTAGACGTTGGCGGGGCGCACTTGAAGGTTGCGCTGGTGGAAGACGGGCGCACCATCGCGGCCGAGCAGTTCCGCTGCCGGCTGTGGGTGGGCATGGAGAAGCTCGATACTGCGTTAAAAAAGGCCGCACCGCTTCTCGCACGCGCCAGCAGCCACGCCATCACCATGACCGGTGAATTGTCGGATCAGTTTCCTGACCGCAAGACGGGCGTCATCACGATTGTCGCACGGATGATTCGCGAGTTTGGACCAGACGCTCAGTTCTGGATGGGACCACGTGGTTTTGGCTCTGCGGCCGAGGCCATGAAGCATACGAGCGACGTAGGTTCGACGAATTTTCTCGCAACGGCAGAGTTGGTGGCGCGCCACCACGCGGATACCCTGCTCATCGACTTTGGCTCAACGACCACTGACATCATTCCCATCATCGGCGGCAAGCCGGTACCGCGCGGGTTGACGGATGCGGAGCGGCAAACCACCGGCGAGCTAGTATACACAGGCTACACACGTACTGCCGTCATGGGCGTAACCAATCGTGCCCCGTTCAAAGGCCAGTGGGTCTCACTGACTCGCGAGTATCTCGCGACGATGGCCGATGTTCGCCGGATCTTGAGCATCCTGCCGGACGGTCTCGATCTGCATTCCACCGCCGACGATCGCGGAAAGTCTGTGCCGGAAAGCGTTGCGCGGTTTGCCCGTATGCTGGGGCGAGATGCCAAAGATGGTTCGGTTGACGATTGGGCGGTGACGGCCGCCTGGGTTCGTGAAGTGCAAATGCGTTCGATTGCCGATGGCGTCCTTCAAGTTCTGTCATGTCAGCCGCTCCGGCCAGATGCCCCCATCATCGCAGCAGGCATTGGAGCGAGTGAGGTGGCAGAAATCGCGCGCCGTATGGGGCGCACGTGTCGCTCGTTCGCACATTTGTCCGACGCCACGGATGCCTGCCGTGAAACTGCGACTCACTTCGCCCCCGCTGTTGCCGTTGCGTTGCTGCTCGAGGGGCGTTCGGTGCAGTAGATTGGGATGAAGTCCCCACTCCCCGCTCATCTCACGGCAATGACAGGGACAGGGGGAAGCACCCACCTCAAATACGCCGATCCAGGCCAGCAATGCGCCTCCAATAGTCCGCTTTGTCGCGCTTTGGCAGCGCGCAAGGGCGTGGAAGCGTGGCCGCACGCCTGCTATGCACAGCCTCACATTCTGGTCCCGAAATTGCGAAAAGGAGCCCGCCGTGTCCGAAGCCGAAAGCGCCAAGCGCGTTGAAACCGCCCAATTAATTCGCACCTACTATGAGGCCTTCAATCGTGGCGACAGCGCCGCCATGCTCGGCCACCTGACAGACGACGTCCTGCACGACGTGAATCAGGGCGAGCGCCGCGAGGGCAAGGAAAAGTTCAAAGCTTTCAACGCCCGCATGGACCACAACTACTATGAACAGCTCAAAGACATTGTCGTCATGGTGTCGAAGGACGGCACACGCGCATCGGCTGAATTCAACGTGCACGGCGTTTACAAAAATTCGGAAGAAGGACTGCCGCCCGCAAAGGGTCAGAACTACACGCTACCTGCCGGCACGTTTTTCGCCATTCGCGGCGGCAAGATCGCGCGCGTCACGACTTACTACAATCTGACCGACTGGATGCTGCAAGTAAGTTAGGTCTGGCTCAGATCGCGCATGGCAGCCGGCTCCCCGGAGGGCGGTCGCCGTGCGCAAAGCAAAGAGTCCTTTCATGACCCTCGACGTTAAATCACTCACGGGTGACGGCATCAAATCGGTGCTGCCTGATTTAGCGCGTCTGCGCATGGTCGTGTTCCGCGACTGGCCATATCTGTACGAGGGCACCCTCGAATACGAGGAAGACTATCTCTCCAAGTTCGCCAAGGCCAAAGGTGCCGTGTGTGTGGTGGCACGCGACGGCGATCAGATCATCGGCGCGTCAACGGGCGCACCCATGGTCGAACACGCCGATGAGTTCGGCGAGCCGTTCAAGGCGGCGGGTTATGATATTTCCAAGATCTTCTACTGCGGTGAGAGCGTACTACTGACCAGCCACCGGGGCCATGGACTGGGGCACGCGTTCTTCGACCATCGCGAGGCGCAAGCAAAACGCCTAGGTGGTTTCACACACTCGACGTTTTGCCGGGTTGTGCGGCCGGACGATCATCCACTAAGGCCTAAAGATTATCGGGCGCTCGATGGGTTCTGGTCCAAGCGCGGCTATGCGCCGATGCCAGGACTGATAGCAACCTATAAATGGCAGGACATCGATCTGGCCAGCGAGACCGTTCACAACATGCAATTCTGGATGAAGGCGCTCTAGATGGCGGCTCCCCGCGTACTCCAAATCGCAAGCGCTCAATACCCCATCGGCGAGCCGCGCTCGCTTCTGGAATGGGAAGATAAAATATGCGACTGGGTGGAAGCGGGAGCAGAAACTGGCGCTCAGCTTCTCGTTTTTCCCGAGTATGCCGCCATCGAGCAAGCAGCCTGCTTTGGTCCTGAGGTCTACGGCGATCTTTCAGCGACACTTGAGAAAGTTGCCGAACTTGCGGGAGCACGGGTTGAACTTCATGCTCAGTTGGCTGCCAAGTATGGCGTGCATATTCTGGTCGGCTCAGGGCCGGTCAAAAAGAGTGATGGCCGGTTTGTGAATGCCGCCCAGCTCGTCACGCCTGCGGGTGCTATCGGCGAGCAGGAAAAGATTATCATGACGCCGTTCGAGCGCACCTGGGGCATCTCTGGCGGTGCGCCCTTGCGTGTCTTCGACATGGCGCTCGGTAAAGTTGCAGTGCTCATCTGCTACGACAGCGAGTTTCCATTGCTCGCCCGCGCACTCGCCGAAGCGGGAGCCGAGATCGTGCTGGTGCCATCGTGCACAGAACGCGTGTCCGGCTTCCACCGGGTACGCACAGGTTCCCTCGCACGCGCCTTGGAAAACACCATCGTGACAGTGCAAAGCCCCACGGTTGGCGATGCGCTGTGGTCGCCCGCCGTGGATCGTAACGAAGGCGCGGCGGGAATTTATGTGCCGTCAGAGCACGGCGTCTCCGATACCGGCATCATCGCGGAAGGCGTACTCAATCAAGCGCAATGGGTGAGCGGATCGGTGGATCTGGCGAGGCTCCAGCGCCTGCGCGAGACCGGCGAAATGCGCAACTACGCCGACTGGAGTGTGCAGCCAGGAGCAGGTTCGCCACGAGCGCTTGCGAGCGGCGTTGAAGTTGTGAATCTAAAGTAGGTGCCAGCACGTTTCTGTAATTTTGCGCATTATTTTGCGCACCAAATATTGATGTTTACGAGAAATACGCATATATTTGCGCAAATGCGGGGGGTGTGATGGCGAACTTCGAGACAAAAACTCGCAGGATCGCACAACGACTGCTTCGCGAAGGTTGGATTCTCAAGGAAGGTGGCGAACATTCCCTGTTCAAGCATCCCGACCGCCCCAGCATTCGCATAGTTGTTCCGCGGCACAATGAGGTTTCCGCAGGTGTCGGCCGTTCGATAGCTAAGTTGGCAGGTTGGAAGTAGGAGTGAACGAATGGTTCGATATCTAGCGTTGGTTGATGGCGAACGCGACGTGTGGGGCGTTCGAATTCCCGATTTCCCAGGATGTTTTGGCGGCGGCAAAACACCAGCCGATGCAATTGCCGATGCCACACGCGCTTTAAGGGAATTCGCGGCAGACCTTGTTGCCGACGGCGAAGACATTCCTGCACCTCGACAGGACTGGGATGAAATCAAAGCAGATCTTGAAGCGCAAGGTGAGCCTTGGGGTGGCACGGTGTATATTCCGCTACTTCTCGACAAGGCCCGTCTTGTGAGGGCCAACATTTCGCTTGATGCGGGACTGCTTGAGGCGATTGATGAAGCCGCTGACGAAAGGGGACTGACCCGTTCGGCATTCCTTGCGAGCGCTGCAATCGACAAAATTGTTGAAGCTAAGTGACCTTTTGATCCCGGCATGGGCTTCTCTCAGCCCAGCCTAGGAGCAAGACCTTACTACTTCAACGCCCAGGTCACGGTCACGCGCGCTTCCAGCATTTGCGTGCCTTGCTCGACGGGAACAGAGTCGGCCATTGCCGTGCGCGCCATCTTATATTGATAAGGCTGCGGGCCGCCTGAGACTTCCTCCGAAATCGAGATGACTTCACCGACCTCGGCACCGCCCGCCGACGCCAGCAACTTGGCGCGTCGCAAGGCGTTTGCCATCGCCGATTTGCGGGCTTCATCTTTCAACGTCTCAGCCTGCGAGACTTCGAAATTGAGACCGTTCATCTGATTGGCCCCAAGCGTCACCATCTGATCGAGCACTTCGCCGAGCTTGTCGATTTTGCGTGCAACGATCTCAACCTGATTGACGACGCGATAGCCGTTGATCACCGCCACCTCGCCTTCGCGCGGATTGGTGTAACGCGGCTCGACGTGAAACGACGACGTTTGAATGTCTTTGGCTTCGATGCCGGCGCCCTTCAATCCTGCAATTAAAGCAGCCATCGCCGCCGAATTGTCCGACAACGCCTTGCGAGCGCTATCGGCTTCGCTGGTAACGCCGCTTGAGACGCGGGCAATGTCGGGCGTGGCCGCCACCTGACCAGTAGCCGAAACGGTGATCGTGCGCGGCAAAGGCTTTGCGTCTTGCGCCATCACGGCCGCTCCTGAAATGAGATAGAGGCACGCAGCCAACGCCCAGTGGCGTGCACTACGGATATAGTGGTTTGGAAACGAGACTCGGCTTACCTGGTGTTGCATAGACTTTTCCTTATTCCGCCGACGGTCAAATCGCATGCCTTTTCGCCGGAATAAGGGCGGTATGCGGCCAAACCGTGTGCCTGCTATTTTGCGTTTAGACGGCAAATGTTCTCTGCTATAGACGGCCACCCGCAAGGAGTGCGGGCCTGTAGCTCAATGGTTAGAGCTGGCGGCTCATAACCGCCTGGTTCCAGGTTCGAGCCCTGGCGGGCCCACCACATTTACTTTGCGCGTTCCGGTTTCGCTAGGCAGAGCCAGCTGGAACGAACGCGCGACGAGATTGGATAGTTGCGCCGCCTGACTCCGCTTCGCCGAGCTGGACGCGAACCATTGCGTGGGGCCTCAAGTTGCGCTGAACTTCCAAGCTTTGTTGAATCCCCTTCCCTAAGGCACGCGAGCGGCTGTTAAAAAGACGATTACACCGCGTTGCAATACATAGACTTGAAAATATTTACGTTGAACAGATCAGACGCTGCATCGCCAAGATAAAATAGGTGGTACATTACTTGTGCTTTACTTGAGCTGGTGAAGCGCCCCAACATAGATGGAGTGACACATGGACCTCAGTGACCAGAGGATGGCCTGTCTGCGCATGGCTATGGACTTGAATTGCAAAACAGAACCGCTGCTTCAGGCGGCTAATGAACTGATGGCGTTTATCGCCCATGGATCGGAAACCGCATCGCAGCCGTCCGAAAGCAAAGAGCAAATCGTGAGCGAACCGGTGGTGGATGCCATTGCAGCCTGTGGAACGGCGCTTGTGATGCCGGAAGTGGGCGGACTGGAGCTTGCTGAAGTGGTCAGCACAGAAGAACGAGCCGCAGAGCCGCAAGACGCCCCGGCTAGCGAAACTGCTGAAGCGGTCGCAAGTGCGGCACCGGCAGACGTCGAAAGCCCAGAGGCCGCAGTCGAACAAGCTGCGAATGACGACAGCGTAACTGATGCAGCCGATAGCGCTGTGACGGAAGTTGCCGAACCCGACGCAACGGGCGAAGTTGCCGAGGCCGCGCCAGAGGTAGAAGCAGCCTCTGGGGCAACGGAGACCGCACCCGAGTCTGCCGTAGATCAGCCGTCTCCTGCGGACGATGAACCAGCAGTTGAAGCGACCGTTGACGTGCCTGCACTCAGTCAAACCGTCGACGCAATTGCGGAAGTAGCCGCCGCAACCCAGCACTAAACCTTGCCCCAGTCTCTGCGTTTTATCTAAACGCGTCGAACTGGCAGCGCACTGCGGCCAGTTCGATTTCATGTATACCTCCAACACTCCTGAGGCTCAGGGCCCGAAGCTTTCAGCGAAGGCCCGTCGAGGGGGACGATGTCTTGTGGTATAGGGGAGAACGCCGACTTGGCGACTATCTGGACGCGCATGCCACCGTTGAAAGCCCTCCTCATTACCGACGGCCGCCCCGGGCACGTCTCTTTGTCGGAAGGTATTCTGGCAGCCATCGCGCGACGGCGCACCGTTGACATAGTGCGGCTGGATGTTCGGCGTCCGCGCATTTTGCCGGCACGGCTGCTCTCGGCACTCACCAATTGCGGCATGTCTCCTGTATCGGTTCTAAAGCGTGTTTATGACGTGAACGCTCACGTGCTCCCCGCTACAAATGTTATCGTCTCGGCAGGCGGCGACACGCTGGCAGCAAACATCGCAACGGCTCGCCTGCTCGGCGTGCCCAATCTGTTTTATGGCTCGTTGCGCCGTTTCAAGGCCGATGACTTCGCACTCGTTCTCAACTCGTACTCGCGTTACGGAGATCATCCGAAATATCTGGTCACATTGAAACCCAATAAGCTCGATGCCGATGAGATCATGGCGGGTGCGGAACAAAAGCCGTTAGACAAAGCGAAACCGCCTGAAACAGCCGGTCTGCTTCTTGGGGGCGATACGCCGGCCATGTCGTTCGGCCTAGCCAACTGGCAGCGTATTGCAGAGTTTGTGAGCGCTACGCACGCGCAACACGGCACGCGCTGGATGGTTTCAAATTCAAGACGCACACCGGATATAGCAAGTGATCTGTTCGCGCATCTCTCGCGCGCGCCTGCCAGCCCCATCGCGCGCTTCATCGATGTGCGTCAGCAGGAAAGTGGCACCTTAGGTGAGCTGTTTGCCTTCGCGCAGGCGGTGGCGGTGACAGCGGATTCGAGTTCGATGCTTTCGGAAGCAATCTGGGTGCGCCGCCCGGTCGTGGCTTTGATGCCGCCGGGTTCATCGCTGCCGTCCGATGAGCAGGACTACCGCACGTTTTTAAGTGGCAGAGGCTGGACTACGGCGCTCAGCCTCGCAGATCTCTCACCGCAGACGTGGCTCGCGAACCTCGCACGCCTGACGCCGCTCAACGCCAATCCATTGGACCTGCTGGCGACAGAGCTCCAGCGCCGTGTGCCGGAAATTTTTTGACGTTCCTCGGAGGGCGGAGCGGAGCTTCATCCGCCGGGTCTTACCGTGAAACAGTGTTTTACGGCGCAGACGGTCCTAACAAACCCGTCACAGCCGCGAAAAATCGCACGCTCGACTCAACTGTCTGCCTCTAGCACCGCAATGTCTTCGCCAGCATAGACCGACTTCAATTGCGCCACGTCATCAAGAGCCATCGCCCAGACGTTGCACGGACTGGTCATGCGGATCTCGCCGCGCCGCGACAATGGCGTTGGCCCAAAGCCAATCGCAATGGCCTCGCCGTCGGGCCAAAATGCGATTTCACCATGATTGATGACGTCCCGGGCCCCGGGCTCGCGCCCGCTCGACACGTCGGTGTCGAAGTAGACTTCGCGGCCCCAGGTTTTGGCGGAGGCATAAATCGGCAACGCCTGCCAGATCCGCTCTGCAGTCGGCGTGTCAAGCAGACGGGCACGAATGGCCACGCTCCCGGCACGGATCATAATCTCACGCGACACTGGCTACTCCCGCAAACAGCCGCCAGCGAAAGACGCTGGAAATACGAACGCCGCTGACCGCCCCCGTCACGCGACTGTCACGGACACCTTCTCACCCGGCGTGACTTTCTTCAAGAGGGTCACATCGTCCACAGTTTTCGCCCACACGTTGCAAGGCTTTGGTAACCTCAATTCGCCGACTTGAGCGATGGGTGTGGGACCGAACACAATGATAATGCGGTCATCTTCGGTCGAAAAGCAGACGTCGCCGGGGCTGGCAATGGCCTTGGCCGTGCGCTCGCGCCCGGTCTCAACTGGGGTCTCGAAGTGGATGGCATCGCCCCAGGTTTCCACAGTTGAGTAAAGGGGAAGCTGCGCCCAGACCCGGTCAGCGGTCTTGGTTTCCAAAAGCTCGGCGCGGACTGAGACCTGGCCGGCCTTGATCGTAACGAAGCGCGGCCCTTCAGGACGCGGCGGCGCTTTGGTTCGGCTTCCAGTGATGGCACCGCCCAAGCGGCGCAATATGTTTGTCGGCATCGGCAGACTTACGCCGAAGTTTTGGGCAGGATCAAGCCCACAGCCAATTCCATCGATGCTGAGAGGTTCACATTCCAAACCTCAGGCTGGCGGTGGGCCAAACACCAGCACTGCATTCAAGCCGCCAAACGCGAACGAGTTGGACATGGTGTAGCCGACCTTCATGGGCCGGCCTACGTTGGGTACGTAGTCGAGATCGCAGTCAGGATCGGGCTCCGTGAGACCAATGGTCGGCGGCACCCACTGCTCTTCCATGGCCTTGATGCAGGCGACCGCTTCAATGCCGCCGCCCGCACCGAGCGGATGGCCATGCATAGACTTTGTCGACGAGTTGGCGTGCTTGTAAGCGTGCTTGCCAAACAGGTCCTTGATGGCGTTGGTTTCGTTCTTATCGTTGATCGTGGTCGCCGTGCCGTGCGCGTTAAGGTAGTCAATTTTCAGGGGCGGCACGTGGGCGTCTTGCAGGGCAAGCCGCATGGCTTCACGCGGCCCTTCCATATCCGGATTGACCATTTCCTTTGAGTCCGACGTCATGCCGAAGCCGCACAACTCGGCCAGTATTTTCGCACCACGGCGCTTGGCATGCTCGTATTCTTCTAGCACCAAAATGCCGGCGCCTTCGCCGAGTACGGTGCCATTGCGGTTCTTGGAAAACGGGAAGCACCCTTCCGGCGACAGCACGTGCAGGGCCTGCCAGGCTTTCATGGTGCCGTAGTTGATGACGGATTCAGACGCGCCTGCAATGGCGACGTCTACGAGACCATGCTGAATGTAGTCGCGGGCAAGGCCAATCGCATGTGCCGCCGTCGAACACGCCGAGCAGGTGGCGAATGTCGGGCCTTTGACGCCAAATTCGATGCCGACGTGCGCTGAGGCCGACGAGCCGATGATCCGCAGCAGAGTGAGAGGATGCGTGGCGCGTTTGTTTTCGATAAAGAGATCGCGGTAGGCTTTTTCAAACGTGGTGAGACCGCCGGCGCCCGAGCCAATAATGCAAGCCGTGCGATAGCTGTTGTCAAACGGGATAGGCAGGCCAGATTGTTTGACGGCTTCATCGGCTGCGGCAGCGGCGAACCACGAGTAGCGGTCGGCGTGCATCACGATCTTGTCGCGCACGAAATGCTTAAGGCGGGCCTTGTGATCAAAATTCTTGATCTGGGCAGCGATGAGTATTTTCAGGTCTTCGAGGGGAAATCCGCCGAGTTCGGAAACGCCGCTCTTGCCCACTTTGGCCGAGGCCCAGAATTCGCCGACGGTATGTCCGATGGGGGTCACCACACCGGTACCGGTGACGACCACGCGGCGCGCGCCGTTCGCTTGTGACATGGCTTATATGTCCTGAAATTTGGACCCAAAAGTTGGGCTTGAAATGACGAAGCGCGAAACCCGGATGGGTTCGCGCTCACGCCGGAATAGTCTCGTGGGTGGTGTCACCCGTGCGGCTCAGGCGCTGGCGGCTGAAGGCCCAGCAGCCATGAGGCCTTTGACCTTTTCGACAACAGAACCTACGGTTTTGAAATCCTGCACGTCTTCATTGGCATTGTAGGGAATCTCGACCCCGAAGGTGTCTTCAATATCGAACACGATCATGGCTAGATCGAGCGATTCGATCTTGAGATCCGTCAAAGCGGTCGAAAGAGAGATATCGTCTCTCGGCTCTTTCATATGCTTCTTCAGAATATCGACGATCTTTGTAGCGACTTCGTCCATCTCAATCTCCAAACGTGGCCGTAACCGTGTTTCCGCCCTAGGCTTGGCTCGAATTGGCGAGCGTCCAGCCTGGACATTCCGGTATGCCGCAATGCCTCAGAACACCTGAGGCATGGGCTTTTGTTTTTTTACCATGGACAGCACATGGTTACGTTCACCCTACTAAGCGAGGGTTAGCACCGTAACAAGATGACGTGTCCCATATCCTTAAAGTCCTGCGAAGTCTAGATGAAGCGCCCTTGGCACCACCCACTCAGAGCCCGCGGGTCATCTTCGCTAACATGCCGCAACCCCGCTGCCTGTTCCGTCTGGAACGCGCTTGGGGCGTTGGTCTCCAGTTAGGGTGTGCATGTATTCAAAAAGCGTGCCCGCAGCGCTATGTGACAGTTATGTACGGCTGATCACGATGCGTTGTTGTTTGTATCTGCGCTAAAGCTATGGCTGGCCATTGCGGCAAATCGTGCGCTACGCCACCATGCGTGGCATATTGATTTGGGAGGCTTTGGGTAAATTGCTGATTTAGTTGCGTTTATTTATAGTTTCTGGTGAAAGGCATTGGAAGCGGTCAAGAAGCAGTGTGTGCCATAATTGCACGCCGAATTGAGACGCGGGGCCTAGATCTCCGCCGGGAGTTGGGAATGCCGGCAGCAGGCGACACAACTACTTTAGACACGGGCGAGAGCGCAGCCGCACCCCACCACCCTTGGCTGAAAAGTTACCCATCTAACGTCAACTGGCACGCCACGTTTGCGCCGAGACCGCTGTTTGCGCTTCTTGACGATGCCACAGCCCAAAATGGGGCGCGGCCGTGCACCAGTTTTTTGGGCCGCACACTGACGTATTCAGAGATGGCCACGCTGGTAAATCAGGCCGCTGCAGGTCTGCAGCGCCTGGGTGTGACGAAAGGCACGAAGGTCGGGTTGTTCCTGCCAAACTGCCCGACGTTCATCATCTACTATTACGCGGTTCTGAAAGCGGGCGGCACCGTCGTCAATTACAACCCCCTCTACACAATCGAGGAACTGACCTTTCAGGTCAAAGACAGCGAAACCACAGTGATGGTGACGCTCGATCTGAAAGTGCTGTTTGAAAAAGTCGATACGCTATTGAGTTCAGGCGCGCTGTCGAAAGCGATCGTTGCGACGTTTGCCGGCCTGATGCCGGCGCACAAGTCAGTGCTGTTTCGCGTGTTGAAGCGCCAGGACCTGTCTCATCCGGCTGCCTCACAAAACCGGACCAGAATTGTATTGGAGAGTGAACTCCTTGCCGGTCATCCGACGTTCCGGCCAGCTCCCATAGATCCCACGAAAGACATCGCCGTGCTGCAATATACAGGCGGCACGACTGGCACGCCCAAGGGGGCAATGCTGACCCACGCCAATGTCTACATCAACACGCTCCAGGTAATCGCATGGGCCCCCGACCTGATCCAAGGTCAAGAGCGGGTGCTGGGTGTTCTACCTTTCTTCCACGTGTTTGCGATGACGGTGGTGATGAATTTCGGCATCGCCAAAGCCGCAGAGATTATCATCATGCCGCGCTTCCAGCTTGATGGCGCAATGAAGCTGATCCATACGCGGCGGCCAACCATCATGCCGGGCGTTCCGACGCTGTTCAATGCGATTGCCAATCATCCGAAGGTGAAAAAATTCACTCTAACCTCGCTGCGGTTCTGCCTCTCAGGCGGCGCGCCGTTGATGCTTGAGGTGAAACAGAACTTCGAGCGCGCCACGGGTTGCACGTTGATCGAGGGCTACGGTTTGTCTGAGGCCTCACCTGTCGTCACGTGCAACCCTATCGGCGGGCCGCTCAAACCTGGCTCCATCGGATTGCCGTTGCCGGGCACCATCATCACTCTGCGCGATCCGGCCGATCCCATGCGCGAAGTGGCACCTGGCGAACGCGGCGAGATTTGCGTGCTCGGGCCGCAAGTCATGCCTGGCTATTGGAACAAGCCCGCCGAGACGGCGCAACAGTTTGCCGGGCCGCAATAGCGCACCGGCGATGTCGGGATCATGGACGAGGATGGGTTCTTTTTTGTCGTCGACCGCATCAAGGATCTGATCATCTGCTCCGGCTACAACGTCTATCCGCGCCGCGTGGAAGAGGCGATTTGCGAACATCCAGCGGTTGAAGAAGTGAGTGTGATCGGCATTCCCGATGAATACCGCGGTGAGGCACCGAAAGCGTTCATCAAACTCAAAGCTGGCATGGAGGCGTCTGCAACCGACATTCACCGGCACCTGGAACCGAAGCTTTCCAAAATCGAAATGCCATCAGCGATCGAGTTCCGCGACAGCCTGCCCAAAACGATGATTGGCAAATTGTCGAAGAAGGAATTGAAGGAAGAAGAAGCCAAGAAGCGGGCTGGCGCTTAATTAGCCATTTCGAACTTTTTTGCGCTTTCATCTCACGGCGAAGGCGAACCCAAACCGAACGGGAGGCGTCCGCCCACCCGCAGTTCCCAAAGGTCTTCTGTGCTCACATGCGACGGCGCAATAGCCGTTGTGTTGCTGGTGGCAAACTTCGCGGTACCCACATCGGAAAAATAGACGGCCTCGGCAAATGTTTCCAAGACCGTGGCGGCAGCGACCTTGAACTTCTGGCCAGCGTCAAGTTGTCCGCGGAAACCGACCCCGGACTGACTGTTGGAGAGCACTTTTTTATCGTGGACGATTGGCTGCCCCACGAACGCAACACGGCAGCCAGTTACGAAGCACCAAAACGGGCCGAGCCGCACGTTGTTGGCGTGCTCTGCACGCCCCATGCCGGGAGAAGATAATGGTGGAATATAGTAAGACGCCAGCGGCTGGGACGCTTAGCGGTGGGCACTGGGGGCAACCGGCTTGACCACGGCTGCGCGGTGCGTTCGTGGCTGGTAAGACCGGTCCCAGCCAAGCAACATCACTGATTAAAATGGATGGCGGGACGATCAAACCGAACAACAGGTCATGACCGGATTGGCTGCCAGACTAAACATCGCGCTCCAGTATCGCTGCAACGCCCATGCCGCCCGCCGTGCATACAGAAATGAGCCCCCTGCCACTGCCTTTGGTTTCCAATAGTTTGGCAAGGTTAGCCGCGATGCGCGCGCCTGTTGCAGCAAACGGATGGCCAACAGCGAGCGACGAGCCTTTCACATTCATTTTTGCCCGATCGATCGAACCCAGCGCCGAGTCTTTTCCGAGGACCTTCTTGCAATATCCGGCACTTTCCCAGGCCTTCAATGTGCAGAGCACTTGCGCTGCAAATGCTTCGTGAATTTCGTAGAAGTCGAAGTCTTGCAGCGTGAGGCCTGCGCGGTCGAGCATTTTGGAAACGGCAATGGCAGGCGCCATGAGCAGCCCTTCGCCGCCTACGAAATCGTTACCCCAATGCTGACCGAAGGTCAGATACGCCTGCAAGGGAAGTCCGCGCTCCTTGGCCCAGTCTTCGCTTGCGAGCAGAACCGATGAGGCGCCATCGGTCAATGGCGTCGAGTTACCCGCCGTCAGCGTGCCGCGGCCGGTCTTGTCGAAGGCCGTTTTAAGCGCTGACAGTTTTTCAAGGCTGATATCGGTGCGCAGATTGTTGTCGCGATAGACGCCCGCGCACGGCACGATCAAATCATCCATCCAACCATCGTCATAAGCCTTGGCTGCCTTGTGATGGCTCTCTACCGCAAGCGCATCCTGATCGGCGCGCGTGATGCCCCACTCTTGCGCCATGAGTTCGCAGTGCTCGCCCATGCCGAGCCCAGTGCGCGGTTCTCTGACGAGCGGGGGCTGGGGCGTGAGTTCGGCCGGCGTGAAGCCCTTGAACACGCGCAGCTTGTCCATCGTCGACTTCTGCAGTCCCACTTGCACCAGGCGGGCTGCAAACTTTTTCGAGAACACAATCGGTGCATCAGAAGTTGTATCCGAGCCGCAAGCAATGCCACTGTCAATTTCGCCGGACGCGATTTTTGCGCCGATGCCAAGTGCGGCCTGCAGACTCGTGCCGCACGCCTGTTGCATCGTGATGCCCGGCGTCGATGTCGCGAGTTTGGTGCTGAGAAGCGCCTCACGCGTGAGATTAAAATCCTTCGAGTGCGTGACAACCGCGCCGCCCACTACTTCGCCGATGTGCTGGCCTTTGAGGTTGCACTTGTCGGTGAGCCCATTGAGTGCCGCCGTCATCATGTCGAGGTTCGACAGATCGGCATAAAGAGTGTTGGAGCGGCAGAACGGAATGCGCGAGCCGCCAATCACTGCCACGCGCTTCAAGGTCTGGGTCATCGTCACATCGCTCCTGAATCACTCAATTTCGTGGGTTGGATTAGGGTGCTGCACCTTCGGTGCGCAACAACAAAGCCCGCAACCCAACATTTTATGCCGATTGAACAGATGTCGGGTTGCGCGGCTCACGCCGCTAACTCAACCTACGGACTTGCACTCGTTTCTTGTCTCGACTTCCAATACAGCGGGCCGCCGCGGAAAGGCGCGAAGCCGGTACCGAAGATCATACCTGCATCGACAAGATCGTCATTGGCGACAACGCCCTCGTCCAAGCTGCGCTGTGCTTCAGTCAGCATCGGGGCAACAAGCTCACGCCCTAGCTTATCGAGTTCGCCGCGTGAAAATTCAGCGTTCGACTTCTCAGGCTTGCCCTCTTTCCAAACGTAGAACCCTTCACCGGTCTTCTTGCCGAGACGGCCTGATGCCACGAGACGGTCAAGCCGCGTTTCGCCTGTACTTGTCGCGCCGAGCGTCTTGGCCACATGCGCGCAAATATCGAGCCCCACATTATCTGCCAGCTCAATTGGTCCCATCGGCATGCCGAACTGGCGCACCGCTGCGTCGATCTTTTCTTTGTCCTCGCCCTCTTCCAAACGCTTCATGGCAGCGAACATATAGGGCGTCAGCACAGCGTTCACGAGGAAGCCGGGCACGTCTTTGGTAATCAGCGGAAACTTATCAATAGCAGTCACGAAAGCCGCACCCTTGCCCACTTCGGCTTCGCGGGTGCCACTGCCCCGCACCACTTCCACTAGCGGCATCTGCGCGACTGGCGAGAAGAAATGCAGGCCAATCAGGCGGCCCGGGTCTTTCAGGGGCCGGGCAATATCTTCGAGTTTCAAGGATGATGTGTTGGTTGCCATCACAGCACCCGGCTTCATCTTGGTTTCGAGATCGGCAAACAGTTTTTGCTTGATATCGAGCCGTTCGACGATGGCCTCAATCACAACATCAGCGCGGCCAATACCGTGCCCATCGGGATCGGCAATCAGGCGCGCCTTGGCCGCGGCGTTCAACGCCTTGGTTTTGAACTTGCGCGAGAACAGTTTGCTCTGCGCCTTGATGCCATTGGCCAGCTGATCAGCGGAAATGTCCTGAAGGGTTACTTCCATGCCGGCTGCCACGCACACGCCAGCGATGTCTGCACCCATGGTACCGGCGCCAATGACGTGTACGCGGCTAGGTTTCCAAGCAAGTCCTTTGGGTGCTTGTCCCTTCAAGGCTTCAGACAGCTTGAACACGCGGCGCAGGCTGCGCGATTGTTCGGAAACGATGAGCGGCGCAAACGCAGGCGTCTCGGCAATCTTCATGGCATCGAGATCACCGCCGTACTTTTCGAACAGATCGATGAGACGGAACGGTGCCGGGTAGTGATCTTCGCGCGCTTTCTTGGCGGTTTCTGAACGCATTTTGCGCGCCAGTGCTGCGCGCGCTGGCCACATGCCAAGCACCGACTTTGCAAACGCTGCCGGCTTTGCTTTGCGTTTTTGCAGGACGGCCTTGCGGGCTGCCCAATGGAGCGCGCCGCGGCTTGCCACAAGCTCGTCCAGCAATCCCATGCCCCGTGCGGCAGAAGCACTGATCATGGACCCCGTGAGCATCGCCTGCATGGCCGCGACCGGGCCTGCCTGACGGATGGAGCGGGCCGTGCCGTTGAAGCCGGGGAAAATTCCCAGCTTCACTTCGGGAAAGCCAACCTTGGTTGAAGGATCGCGCGTGGCAATGCGATAGTGACAGGCGAGAATGAGTTCAAGTCCGCCACCAACGCAAACCCCGTGCACGGTTGCCACGACCGGAACGCTCAACGCCTCGATGCGATTGAGAAGCCCATTCACGTCGCGCAGCATCGCTATGACTTGCGCTTCCGAGCTGAGTTGTTCGAACTCGTTGATATCTGCGCCGACGATGGTGGAGCGTTCTTTGCCCGACTGCACCACAAGCCCAATGATCTCGCCCGCCTTTGCCGCGGCCTCCGCCCGGTCGATAATCCGGCCAAGCTCTTCAATAGGGCGGCGTCCAAGTGCATTGGCACTTTGGCCTTCCCGGTCAAACGTGGCCCACGCTATTTTCTCGCGGTCGATTTCGAAGGTCCAGTCCTTCAGGCTCATATCTTCAAGCGGCATCGTAAAGACTCTCCTGGAAACGCATAATAGCTATTCGGCGGCCGCTTCGAGCCCGCGCGAATTGTGTCCGAGCGGGTTTGCCGCCTCATAGTGTGGCTTCAATTCTTCAGGGTCAAAGTGATCTACCGCAATGACGCGGGCCACCAGCCGCTCGACTTCCTTCAACTGGATGGCTTCGCTTTCGGTGATGATGCCCTTGGCGGCAGCGTCGCCGATCCAGTCGAGGCCGTGATAGCGGCGGATCGTACCGGCCCTAATGGCGCGTTCCAGTTTTTTCTCGGCGGCTTCGCTGGCCACCACTTTGAGCAGCGTCACTTCAAGGAGCCCTGTGGGATCGTCCGGGTTCCTGGACACGAATATATCGCGCGTTAGGCGGTCACGCATATCGCCCGGCTCAGTTGCCGCCCGTGCAATTTTACCCATCAGGCGATCGCTCGCCGGGAAGTAATGCCGCCCGAGCGGGAAAACGAGCACACGCAGTAGCCCGCGCACGAACCCGTTCGGGAAATTGTCGACGGTGCCGCGGATGGCGGTTTCAAATCTGTCCAGACTGTTGGCGGCTGCCGCCGCAACGATCGGCTGATCAGCTGCAAGTGAGCCATCGTCTTCAAAGCGCTTCAGCACACACGAGAGCATGTAAAGTTCCGACAGGGCATCGGCCATGCGGCCGGTGAGCTTTTGTTTGGTTTTAAGTCCACCGCCAAGCGTCGCAACCGTCATGTCTGCCACGAGTGCGAAGTTGCGGCTGGCGCGCCAGAGCTGTTTGTAGACAGGCTGTGTGACTGGGTTTTCGGCCGGGCTCTTGCCGAACTGCCCGAGCGTCAAATTGTGGAACAGCGCGCCCGCGATGTTGGAAAACGCAAAGCTCAGGTGGCCCAGGAACGCGCTTTCAAAAGCATCGAGGCCGCGCGCCGTGTCGGCGTCTTGCACGGCTTGTATTTCTTTGTAGAGGAACGGATGCGAGCGCAGCGCGCCTTGGGCAAACGTAATCAGCGTGCGCGTGAGTATGTTCGCACCTTCGACCGTGATGCCAACCGGCACCATCTGATAGGCCGATTGCAAATAATTTGACGGGCCATCGCAGATCGCGCGGCCGCCGTGAATATCCATGGCGTCATTGATGGCACGGCGCAGGCGTTCGGTGGTCTGGTATTTCATGAGGGCTGAGATCACCGCCGGGCGCTCGCCGCGCGAAACCATGGCGGCTGTTACACCGCGCGCAGCTTCATTGACATAGGCGGTCTCAACCATGCGGCCGAGCGGCTCTTCGATGCCTTCCATGCGCGCGACTGGCAAACCGAACTGTTTGCGGATGCGGCCATAGGCAGTTGTCACCCGCAGCATGGACTTGGCGCCTGCTGTGGCCGACGACGGCAATGAAATGGCACGCCCGGCGGCAAGGCATTCCATGAGCATGCGCCAGCCCTGGCCGGCCATTTTCTCGCCGCCGATCACCCAGTCCATGGGGATAAAGACGTTTTCGCCCCAGTTCGGGCCGTTGGGGAAGGCGGCCCCCGAGGGCAAATGCCGGCGGCCGATGTTCACGCCCGGATGGTTCGCCGGGATCATGGCCACGGTGATGCCAATATCCTCACCTTTGCCCAGGAGGTTCTTGGGATCGAACAGACGGAACGCGAGGCCAACCAGCGTCGCCTTGGGTCCGAGCGTGATGTAGCGCTTATCCCACGACAACCGGATGCCCAGTGTTTCTGTGCCTTCGTGCATGGCGCGTTCGACGTTACCGATGTCGCGCATGGTGGCAGCGTCCGAACCCGACGTCGGGCCCGTCAGCGAGAAGCACGGCACTTCGTCACCGCGTGCAAGACGCGGCAGGAAGTGATGCTTCTGATCGTCGGTCCCGTACTTTTCAATAAGTTCGCCCGGACCAAGCGAATTCGGCACCATGACGATGGTGACCACGTCGGGCGAGCGCGAGGCTATTTTGCCCAAGATCAGTGACTGCGCCTGCGCCGAGAACCCAAGCCCGCCATGCGCTTTCGAGATAAGCATGCCGAGGAAGCCATGCTTTTTGACGAATGCCCATATCTCTTCAGGGATTTCGCGCTTGGCGTGGCGCACGTCCCAGTCGTTGATCATTGCACACAAGTCTTCAGTCGGGCCATCGAGGAAAGCGCGTTCTTCAGCCGTTAAAACGATGGGCGGCACGGCGCGGAGCTTCGTCCAATCGGGTGTGCCGGAAAACAACTCGGCATCAAAGCCGACGGTGCCGGCATCAAGCGCCTGCTGTTCGGTATCGGAAACCTTGGGCAGGACACCTTTCACAATCTTGAACGCAGGACGCACAAGCACCGCGCGCCGAAGCGCCGGAATGGCAAGAGCCGCCACAGCCGCCGTCACCAGCCAATATAGACCCCACAGCACGCCCTTTGCTGGCGTGGCACCTGGAAATAGTCCCGCCGTCCATAACAGCCCTAGTGCCGCCAGACCCAAAGCCCATAGCCAAGCCGGCGCCTTGTACATAGCGAGAGCCATGACCGTTGCCACAACGAGGACCGCAAACAGCAGCGTTGCCATATCTGAAGTGCCTCCTGTACCGGACCTCGGGATTGCCAGACCCGCTTACGGCCCGAGCTAAACCCGCATAATGAGCGAGATTACAGAGCCTTTGGTTAACGCGCGAGACAATAGACCAGTTTTGCCGTCTTAAGTCCCTGGAGCGGCAACACCTTGTTAAGGTTTTCGAAAGCGGCTGCTTTGCTTCGCTCTAAACAACATGATCAGGTTCGAGTGCGCAGGCTCCGCAGTCGCCGTGCTCGATCTGCAAAGTCGCATGAGCGATGTTGAATTTGTCTCGCAGCCCCTCGCCGGCTTGGGTCAAGAAGGCATCCCCTGGATGTTTTCCGGGCATGACAAGATGACATGTGAGTGCCGTCTCCGTGGTGCTCATCGCCCAGATGTGCAGGTCATGCACCTTTGCCACGCCGGGCAATGCTTCAAGATGAGATTTCACCTGCAAACTATCGATGCCGGGCGGCACAGCGTGGAGCGCAAGGTTCACGCTCTCACTGAGCAGCGACCACGTTCCCCACACTATGATGCCCGCAATCAAAAGACTGACTGCAGGGTCGACCCAATGCCACCCAGTGATAAGCATCACGAGACCCGCAAGCACGACGCCGAGCGACACCGCCGCGTCTGCCGCCATGTGCAGATAAGCCCCGCGAATGTTGAGATCGTCGTCGCGACCTGACATGAACAGCCACGCCGTGATGCCGTTGATCAGGATGCCCACACCTGCAACCACCATGACTGTGGTGCCGGCGACGGTTTCAGGAGTG
The DNA here is from genome assembly GCA_031409575.1 of Hyphomicrobium sp. Classification (GTDB taxonomy): domain Bacteria; phylum Pseudomonadota; class Alphaproteobacteria; order Rhizobiales; family Hyphomicrobiaceae; genus JANNFX01. The sequence continues at coordinate 259 of JANNXL010000463.1, read as the reverse complement.
CCGAGCCGCTGCACAGCCTCCCAGGCGATGGCGCCGACGGCAACGAGCAGAAGGATCGCATTGGCGAGCGCGGCCAAAATCGACGTGGATCCCCACCCATATGTGAACCGTGCGGTGGGTGCTTTCTTTGACAGCGTTGCCGCACCCCAGGCCATAAGCAGGCCGAACACATCACTCAGGTTGTGTCCAGCATCCGCCAACAGCGCCATGGAGTTGGCGAGAACGCCGTAGGTGGCTTCGACGATGACAAAACCCACAT